>NZ_JBBNLS010000023.1:0-38771 GCF_040092305.1 Collinsella sp. CLA-ER-H6 | reverse complement strand
CCGGACATGCCGTCCTCCGATCTCCCGGGGCCGGCCGGTCCGGCCCTCAGGGTATCGGGTTCCCACATTCATCCGCACATGTGCGGATGAATGTGGGAGGTGTTCGGATGAAGTTGATAATCAAGGCTTTTGACTAGTCGTTTAAGAACGTCCTCAATGACTAAGTTGCAGGTGGTTGCGGTTGTGTTACACTAACGCTGCGTATATGACGCAAATATCTCGATACAGATCAATGATGTCCGTCGGTATTTGACGGAGCTAGACTGTTTAGCCGCCCTGAAGGTTTATGCAGGGAGCATGTGATCACAGGGCTTGAAAAGAAAGTTGAGCAAACACTGTGTCTGATCAACAGCAAGAAAACGAAATAACGACGACGCAGGCCGCTCCCGCTGCACCGGTTGCGTCGGACCAGGTCGCGGCGCCCGCGCAAGCCTCGGCTCCTGAGATGCCTACGCCTGCAACGGCTGAGAAGGCCGTTCCTGCAACTGGTGAGGAGGCTGTTCCGGCAAAGCCCAAGCGCACGCGCCGCGCGGCCAAGCCTGTCGCTGACGGCGAGGAGGTCACCAAGCCCAAGCGCCGTGCCACGCGCACGACGCGCGCCAAGCGCACCGTTGCAGCTGACTCCTCGGAGCCGATTTCCGATGAGGTCGCGCAGGCGCGTGCGTTGGCGCAGATTAGCGAGGCTCAGGTGGTGCGCGCCCGCCGTCGTGCTGCCGAGCGCGAGGCCGCGGCTCTGACCGAGCTTGCAGCTCCGTCTGTGCCCGAGACACCTGCCGCCACCGAGACCCCTGTCGCCGACCAGCCGACCGAGAAGCCGGTACCGCGCACACGCCGTCGCACGGCTGCTAAGGCCGAGCAGGTTGCCGATCAGGTAACCCCCGAGCTCACTGAGGCTTCGGTCCGTTCCGCGGCAGGGGAGGGCACATCGCCTGTTGAGCTCGCTGCGCCTGTCGAGGCCAGCGAAGTTCCCGTTGTCGATCCGGCTTTGCGCCCGCACCGTCGCGGTCGCAAGCCCAAGGCCTTCGTCGAGGCAGAGAAGGCCGCAGCCGCAGCTGCAGCCGCTCGGGATGCTGCTGCGGCTGCCGAGTCTGCAACCGCTGCCGATGCACCCGTCCAGGATGCTACGACTTCCGAGGCCGCTCCCGCCGATGTCGAGCTCGCCGATGTCCGTCCTGGTCGCAGCCATCGTACTGCTGCTAAGCGCACGTCCAAGGCCAAGGCTGCCAAGAAGGGTGCGTCCGAGGATTCCGCCGAGACGACCGTCGATGCATCGATTGATGCCGCCGAGCCCCAGGACGTCGAACGGCCTGCGTCCGAGAAGCCCAAGCGCGGTCGTAAGAAGTCCGCTAAGGCCAAGGCGTCCGAGCAGCAGGCTGATGTCGAAGCGCAAGTCGATTCCGGCGCCGAGGGCAATGAAGCCGCTGCGGCCAATGCTGACGCCGCCGCAACCGATGGCGCCGCGCCCGCCGAGGCCGAAGACGGCGCTCGCCCCAACCGTCGCCAGCACAAGCGCAACGACGAGCGCAATGAGCGCAAGGACGAGCGCAACAACGACCGTCGCAACCGCCAGCGCGATCGCAAACAGCGCAACAAGGAGCGCAACGCCGCCCCCACCGAGCCCACGCTTTCGCGTGAGGAGCTCGCTGCCATGAAGGTCGCCGAACTGCGCGAGAAGGCCAAAGAGTTCGAGATCGAGACGACCGGCAAGAAGAAAGCCGAGCTCGTCGAGGAGATCTACGTCACCGCCGCGAAGGCCGAGGGCTTCCGCGACATCAAGGGCATCCTGCAGATTCGTCCGGACAGCTCCGGTATCATCCATGCCCACGGTTACATGAAGTCCAACGACGACGCCTTCGTCCCCGCCTACCTCATCCGCTCCGCGCGTCTGCGCACGGGCGACGTCATCGAGGGCTCGCTTCGTCCTTCGCGCGGCGGCGACAAGCGCGCCGGCCTCGCCAAAATCACGACCGTCAACGGTCTAGACCCCGAGCAGATTCGCAACCGCCCCAAGTTCGGTGACCTCACCCCGGTCTATCCCAACGAGCCGCTGCGCATGGAGCATGGCAAGGACTCCATTACCGGTCGCGCCATCGACATCGTGTCGCCGATCGGCAAGGGTCAGCGTGGCCTGATCGTGTCCCCGCCCAAGGCCGGCAAGACCACAATCCTCAAGAAGATCTGCCAGTCTATCTCGATTAACAACCCCGAGGTGCACCTCATCTGCCTGCTCGTCGACGAGCGCCCCGAAGAGGTTACCGATATGCAGCGTTCCATCAAGGGCGAGGTTGTGGCGTCGACCTTCGATATGCCCGCCGACAACCACACTCGTGTGGCAGAGCTCGTCATCGAGCGCGCCAAGCGCATCGTGGAGCTGGGCGGCGATGTCGTGGTGGTGCTCGACTCCATCACGCGTCTTGCCCGCGCCTACAACTTGGCGGCGCCCGCCTCAGGCCGCATCCTTTCGGGCGGCGTCGATTCGGCGGCCCTGTATCCGCCCAAGCGCTTCCTGGGCGCAGCCCGTAATATCGAGAACGGTGGCTCGCTCACCATCCTGGCCTCTGCCCTCATCGACACCGGTTCCAAGATGGACGAGGTCATCTTTGAGGAGTTCAAGGGCACCGGCAACATGGAGCTTAAGCTCGACCGCGACCTAGCCGATCGCCGCATCTTCCCGGCTATCGACCCCGTTGCCTCCGGTACGCGTAACGAGGACCTGTTGGTCGACGAGCAGATGCGTCCGTTTGTCTTTGGTCTACGTCGCATTCTTGCCGGCATGAACAACACCGAGCGCGCGGCCGCATCGTTTATCAAGGGTCTAAAGGGCACCAACACCAACCAGGAGTTCCTGGTGCGTTCGGCCAAAAAGCACAGCGACTACGAGCAGACGTTCTAGGTTGTAATCCACACGCAGCGTTAATCATCAATGCGATAAAGGGTCGGGGCTTTGAGCCTCGGCCCTTTTCTATATCGCCGCTTCGCACTTATTTTTGACCATAAGACTTGCAAGCAGCAGGTTTCCCGTTTCAATCCGACATCGTCGCTTGCAATCGATAGGGCGGTTTCGCATAATAGCTCTTAAGCTTCGCGACGGAAAACGCAGATGAAACGAACCATATACCGTTGCTTTGGGGCATAGCCCCGCTTCATCTTCTCTCGCGCAGCCAACTGAATGATGCGATTTGGGTGCTGGAAGATGGGGAGAGCTCATGGCTTCTTCTGATGCAACACAACGAGCAGTCCTTGCCGGACTTTCGTGCGGGATCGGCCTTGCCGCTCCCGTGGTTATGTATGCCGCGACGCTGCCGTTTTCGTCGGTGAACGAGACGGTCGTGGCGGGTGCGGTTCCCTTCGCCGTGGGTGCGGTGGCGGGCGTGGGTATCTATGCCGCCTCGCTGGGTATCTCCGAGTACTGTGCGCAGCGTGAAGAGCGTCTGTTCCAGCCCGATGCCATGGGCGGTGCCGCCAATCTCAATCAGCATCAAAGCGAGTTCAAGACCGCCTCGATTCCAGCTCAGCAGCAGGATGCGACTCCTTACGCTGCGGCTTCTGCTTCTCAGGCTCAGGCGGAGCAGTCTACCTCGGCATTCCTTTCCGGCCTGACTGGTGCGTTCCAGCGCCGTCATGCCGACGATGGTGTCCCTACCATCGCTCGAGCCGCAGATGCTATGGACGAGGACGAGGCTTGGTCCATGATCGACAGTATGCTCGACGACGATTCACCGGTGAGCTGCGACCCTGCACACTCGCGCGACGTCTATCAAGTCGCCATCGACGAGCTCACCAACGGCGGGCAGACCGGCTCTTTCAATCGCGACGACATCGCCGCCGCGGCGCGTGCCGTGTCTGGCTCCCAGGCCGCCCCTGCGGGCAGCACGGCGGCTTTCGTGGCACTCGTCGCCAACGCGGCAGCCAATAACGCCTACAGCGCTACCTCGGCGGACGCGAACGCTTCTGCCGACAATTCGTACGTTGATGAAGCCATGGCCGCGGACGAGGAGGCCGTTGCCGCCCGCCGTGCCGCCGAAAGCTCGCTTTGGGGCGCTCCTGCCCAGCAGCAGGCGGCTGAGGCTGCGCCGTACAATGCAAACCTCGCCAGCATGCCTATCATCTCCGGTGCCGCGGACATCGATCTTGATGACCTCGATGAGCCTGCAGCCATCACCGCATCGATTGATGCCCAAGATCGCATCGACACCGGCGACCTTCCGGACGCCTCGCTCGAGGTTGATGTCCCCATGGCCGATTACTCGGGCCACGAGGACATGTGGGCCGCCGCCACCGCGATTCTGGATGAGATTGACGAGCCCGCTCCTGTTGCAGCCCCCGCTCCCGTCGCTGCCCCTCAGCCTGCTGCCCCCGCCTATGTCGGCCGTCACAGCGCTGTGTTCCCCGAGGATACTGCACGTATCTCGCGTGAGAGCATCGAGCGGGCCGAGGCTATTGCCGCCGGCATTATGGAAAACCGTCGTCACGAGCGCGTCAATCAGATCCTCGAGGAGGAGATCGAGCGCCTGCAGTCCTCTACCGCCAAGCGTACGGGCCGTGCCTACCTGAGCGTTATCGAGGGCGGTACCGCCAGCTTCGCGCCGCTCCGCGCGGAGGCATAACTTCTGCATGGTTAAGATAAATCGAAAATGGGCGGTCGTGACCTGCCTGATGGCGCTCTTGATCTGGGGCAATTCGCTGGTTCCCGGCTCGGGGTCGGGCTCGCTGAGCCTAACGGTCATGGAAGCTATCCGCGGTTTCCTGCACGGCGTGGGACTTCCATATGAATGGGTGACCAACTTTGTTGTTCGCAAGTGCGCGCATTTTACCGAGTATATGGTGCTCGGCATCTTGGCAACGCACGCCTTTGATTTTGAGGGCCGGCGCACCTTTGACGTGCTGCTGCCCACGGCGGTGTTCCTGCTGCTGATTCCCTCGATCGACGAGACGATTCAGCTCTTTGTGCCGGGACGCGCCGGCATGATCACCGATGTGATGATCGACTGCTGTGGAGCGGCAACGGGCGTTGTGCTCCGATATCTCTTACGGTCGCTGATGTGCGCCAAAAAGGCCGCCTAGGACGTATTGTTTGGTCCTAGGCGGCCTTTTTTATTTGAGGGCTTATATGAGGCGTGGTGGCGTCGTTCCGTAGGTCGGATTTGCCGGGCGCGCCACGCCCTGTGGGTGCGTCTGCTACTGAAGCGCCTGTGCGCCCAGGGCCAGGCAGCCCATGATGCCCTGCTTGCCCTCGAGGCTGTTGTTGACAATGTAGGTATCGATGTCGTTGACCTCGGGCGTGACGATATAGCCGTTGAGCATCTCGGCGCACTTTTTGCGCGCGAGCGGCACGATGGGGGTGTGGTCGGCCACGCCGCCGCCGATGATGATCTTTTGCGGCGCGTAGCACAGCGTGTAGGTCATGAGCGCCTGTGCCAGATAGCCGGCGAGCAGGTCCATGGCCTCCGGGTCATCGGCCATGTCTCCGGCGCTCTTGCCATCCCAGCGCTTTTTAACGCCGGGACCTGCGATGAGACCCTCGAGGCAATTGTCGTGGAAGGGGCAGGCGCTATGCTCGCCGATGGTGTCGCGCGGGTCGCGCGTGACCAGGATGTGGCCAGCCTCGGGGTGCATCATGCCGTGCACGAGCTGGCCGCCCGAGAGCACGCCGGCGCCCACGCCGGTACCGATGGTCAGGTAGACCACGTCCGTGAGGCCCTGGGCGCAACCAAAGGTGACCTCGCCCAGGCAGGCGACGTTGACGTCGGTATCGTAGCCGCAGGGGATATTGAGCTCGTTTTGGATAGTGCCCAGCAGATCAAAGTAGCGCCATGCCGTCTTGGGCGTCTCCAGGATCTTGCCGTATTGGGGTGAGGCGGGATTGACTGCGGTGGGGCCAAAGGCGCCGATGCCCAGCGCGGCGATGCCCTTGTTCGCAAACCACGCGTTGACGGCCTCGACGGTCTCCTGCGGGGTCGTGGTCGCGATCTGCTCGCGCTCCAGGACCGTACCGTCTGCATAGCCCGTGGCGCAGACCATCTTGGTGCCGCCGGCCTCGAGCGCTCCGATAAGCTGCTGTTCTGCCATAGTATTCCTCTCTCTGGGACGAGTTGCTCCGTGACTAAAGTATAGAGCTCTAAACCATTTAAGAAAGCGCTATAAAAAGAAGCCTCGCAACGCGGCGGGCGGTGCGAGGCTTCTTTGGTTGCTTTAGTCGCCGGGCCGTCCTTACCCGCGCGGCTTGATTTTATCACGTAGCGACTTGAGGTTCTCCAGTGCCGCGTTAAGCGTCTCGTCCCGCTTGGCAAAGTGGAAACGAATCAGATGGTTGACGGGCTCGCGGAAGAAGCTCGAGCCGGGCACGGCGCCCACGCCCACCTTGGATGCGAGGTCCTCGCAGAATTCGAGGTCGCTGTCATAGCCAAACTCAGAGATGTCCATCATGACGTAGTAGGCGCCCTGCGGCACGTTATGCTCAAGACCGATGCTATCGAGCCCCTGGCAGAACAGGTCGCGTTTGGCGGTGTAGAGGTCGAGGACCTCATCGTAATAGCTGTCGTCGAAGTTGAGGGCGGTGACAACGGCTTCCTGCAGGGGAGCGGCGGCACCCACGGTGAGAAAGTCGTGGACCTTCTTGATGCGCTCGGTGATCTGGGCCGGGGCGATGGTGTAGCCCAGACGCCAGCCGGTGATGGAGTACGTCTTAGACAGCGAGCTGCAGCTGATGGTTCGCTCGAACATGCCGGGCAGCGTGGCCATGTAGACGTGCTCATGGGGCGCGTAGACGATGTGCTCGTAGACTTCGTCGGTGATGCAGTACGCGTCGTACTTTTTGCACAGGTCGGCGATAAAGGTGAGCTCTTCGCGCGTAAAGACCTTGCCGCAGGGGTTGGAAGGGTTGCACAGGACGATGGCCTTGGGGTCGTTGTCGCGGAAGGCAGCCTCGAGCGCCTCGCGGTCAAAGTCGAATGTGGGCGGGTTGAGCGGCACATAGATGGGCTCGGCACCCGAGAGAATGGTGTCAGCGCCGTAGTTCTCGTAGAACGGCGAGAAGATGACGACCTTGTCTCCGGGGTTCGTAACCGTCATCATGGCGGCCATCATGGCCTCGGTGGAGCCGCAGGTGACCACGATATTCTGGTTGGGGTCGATCGGCATGCCCATAAAGTGCTCCTGTTTGGCGGCGAGCGCCTCGCGCATGGCCTGGGAGCCCCAGGTAATGGAGTACTGGTGGTAGAGCGGCTTGGGGTCGGCGGCGATGGTGCTCAGGCTGTTGAGCAGCTGCGCCGGAGGATCGAAGTCGGGGAAGCCCTGCGAGAGATTGACGGCATCGTACTTATTGGAGATGCGTGTCATGCGGCGGATGACCGAATCGGTAAATGTTGCCGTGCGGTTGGAGAGTTCTTTCATGCCGGTCCTTTCGAGGATTTGCAGTGGGGCAAGTTTACTCCTATGGAACCGGTGGGAATTGCTCGAAACGCGCTCGAAAAACTCTTTTCAAAATTCTTGAAAATTGGGGCTTGCATCGCGTGGCGTTCCTTGCAATAATAGTCGAGCGCGAAGCGCACAGGACACGGTGGGTGTAGCTCAGTTGGCTAGAGCGACGGGTTGTGGTCCCGTAGGTCGAGGGTTCGAGTCCCTTTACCCACCCCAGTTCTTGCTTCGTGTTGATATCGGGTCGTTAGCTCAGTTGGTAGAGCAGGGGACTCTTAATCCCAAGGTCCAGGGTTCGAACCCCTGACGGCCCACCACACGATATCTCCTCTAAAGTCCGCCATAACGGACTTTAGCTTTGGGTCGTTAGCTCAGTTGGTAGAGCAGGGGACTCTTAATCCCAAGGTCCAGGGTTCGACCCCCTGACGGCCCACCCAAAGCATGTTAAAGCGACTGGCTTAGGCTGGTTGCTTTTTTGTTGACCTCGCATGGGGTCGGACCCGAAAGGGCGCGGAGCTGAGGAAACGCGTAAGCGTTTGCCGGCGCAGCGCGCAAGGCGCAAAGCGCCGCAGCGGCCGCCTGCACAGCAGGCTGATCCCCTGACGGCCCACCCAAAGATTGTTAAAGCGACTGGCTCAGGCTGGTCGCTTTTTTGTTGACCTCGCACGGGGTCGAACCCGTCGGGGCGCGGAGCTGAGTAATCTGCACCGTGTTTCCCTTAGGGGAATCATGCTTACGGGGCTCGATGCATGTTGAGAAGTTGTGATCAAGCTTAAAGTGAGAATCGATTTAGTCCGCTCGAAAGTGTGAACCTAGGCTTTCAGTTCGCTTGCGCATGGCTTTGACCATTTCCTGTGCTAGTCGAATCTGCGATTGCAGGCGGGCGAGGGCAGCGATTTCGCTGTCGTTGGCATGTGGCTTATTTAGAGCCGTGGCTTCGTCTTGCAGGCTTTCAAGCTGTTGCAGGGCCTCGGATAGGCCTGTTTCGGCCCTGTTGATCATGCAATAGGTGCTCATCGTGTGCCTAAGGCCGTGTGTCAGGCGTTCGGCATCTGTTGTGGCAATGCCGTACTGGGGGAGGGTGATATCCGCCTTCAGGGCTGCCTCAGGCTCCTTCTGCGCTGCAAGGGCTGCCGATGCGCCCGCGATGCGCCCGAACACGATGCCGTTGGCACTTGATAAGCCACCAATGCGGTCGGCTCCGTGCATGCCGCCTGTCGCCTCGCCGCAAGCGTAGAGGCCCTCAACGCCCGTGTACGCGGTCTTATCGATCTTGATGCCGCCGTTAGCGGCGTGGGCATACATCGCAACGCGCATCTCGTCAGTCGGGGCGATGCCGTGCTCGTCTTGCAGCCAGGTGGCAAAGGTCTGCACAAACTCTGGGACATCCTCGCGGCGGAAGTCGTAGCGGAGCGCCAGGCCTTCGGCGCCTGCCTGATCGATGGCAAGATCGATAGCGCGGGAGGCCAAGCGTGACGTGAAAGGACCATATCCAGAGCGCTGCTCGAGCAGGTCGTCCAGCTTGTCGTCGGCAATATCTGCCGGCTGGTCTACATGTACGTAGCGCCAGGTTTTCTCGTTGAAGACCAGGTTGCGCTTGGGCTCGATGAAGCCGGGCATCATCTGCATGAACTCTATATTAGTAAGCGATGCGCCGTGCGCGAGTGCGATGGCCTGCGAGGAGCTGAGCACATCGGCCGACGTAAGGCTGCGCTCAAACAGGCCGCCTGTGCCACCGGCTGCGATGATCGTGGCCTTGGCAGCAAAGGGCACGATTCGATTTTCGGTGAGGTCGTAGAGCACGGTTCCGGTTATTCTGCCGTTCGTGTCCTCAACAAGGTCGATAAGCTCATGGCGGGGGAGCAGGCGAATGCCGAGCGACTCGATCCAGGTCGTCAGAGCGTCCTCAAGGGGCTTGCGGGTGAGGCCGCGCCACATGCGCGTCTTGTGGTCAAAGCAGGGGATAAATTGCTTTTGTTGAGCACTCTTGGCGCTTTGCGGACGCTGGAGCTCAACGCCCAGGTCTTGCTCGAGCCAGTCAATCGCTTGGGGAATGCCGTGGACGAACGCTTGGACGAGTTCGGGGTCGGCAACGCCGCCGCCGACGGCCAGGATGGTGTCGATGAGGTCCTGCTCGTCGTCTTCGTTAACGGGTCCGATAAGCCCTAGGCCCCAGGTTCCGGGGAAGAAGCTCGATCCACTCATAGTCTTGCCGGCGCTTGCCACAGTGACGGTTGCACCCGTGCGTGCCGCTTCGATGGCGGCGCAAAGGCCCGCAATGCCAGATCCAATTACCAGTACATCAGTCGATTCCATCGGATTCCTTTCTCGTCCGGCGCATTGTCGCACGGGTGATCGGCAATGGGGCCGCAAAAACTCGGCAAATCGGTAAAGGGCAAATATGGCAGGTGGGCGTCATGGACGCTCTGACGCTCCATCTCATCACATCTTGTATTTCGCCCCAACTGATATATCGGCATTAGCTACCCTGCGACAGCGCAAACAAAAAGAGCCGCTACCCGGGTGGGTAGCGGCTCCAAAGCTCAGCTATATGAGCATCGCGCGGGCGCGATTAGGCCTTGAGGGCCTCTTCGACGGCGACAGCGCAGGCGACGGTGGCACCGACCATGGGGTTGTTGCCCATGCCGATGAGACCCATCATGTCGACGTGCGCAGGCACGGAGGAAGAACCGGCGAACTGGGCGTCGGAGTGCATGCGGCCCATGGTGTCGGTCATGCCGTAAGAGGCAGGGCCGGCGCCCATGTTGTCCGGGTGCAGGGTACGGCCAGTGCCGCCACCAGAAGCGACGGAGAAGTACTTCTTGCCAGCCTCGAGGCGCTCCTTCTTGTAGGTGCCAGCGACGGGGTGCTGGAAGCGCGTGGGGTTGGTGGAGTTACCGGTGATCGAGATGTCGACGTTCTCGTGCCACATGATGGCAACGCCCTCGCGGACGTCGTCGGCGCCGTAGCAGTTGACGGCGGCGCGGGGACCATCGGAGTAGGGGATGGTCTCGACGACCTTGAGCTCGCCCGTGAAGTAGTCGAACTGGGTCTTCACGTAGGTGAAGCCGTTGATGCGGGCGATGATCTGAGCAGCGTCCTTGCCCAGACCGTTGAGGATGACGCGCAGCGGCTTCTTGCGAGCCTTGTTGGCGTTCAGAGCCAGGCCGATAGCACCCTCAGCGGCAGCGAAGGACTCGTGACCGGCCAGGAAGGCGAAGCACTCGGTGTCGTCGGAGAGCAGCATAGCGCCCAGGTTGCCGTGGCCCAGACCGACCTTGCGGTCCTCGGCGACGGAGCCGGGAACGGTGAAGGCCTGGATGCCCTCGCCGATGATGGCGGCAGCCTCAGAAGCGGACTTGGCGCCACGCTTGACAGCGAGAGCGCAACCGAGGGTGTAGGCCCACTCGGCGTTCTGGAAGGCGATGGACTGGGTGTTGTTGACGATCTCACGCGGGTTGAAGCCCTTGTCGGTGCAGATCTGCAGAGCTTCCTCGAGGGAGGCGATGCCGTTGTCGGCGAGGCACTTGTTGATCTTGTCAGCGCGGCGCTCGTAACCTTCGAACGTAACAGTCATAGTTATTTCCCTCCCTTTCTACTCGTGAACCGGGAACACGCTGGCGACGGAGTGAGTCTCCTCGTCGGTGCGCGGGTCGATGTACTTGGCAGCGTTCTCCCACTGACCATAGTGGCCCATAGCGCCAGCGATGGCCTCCTCGGGGGTCTTGCCGGCCTTGACGGCGTCGGTGAACTTGCCGAGGTTCAGGAACTCGAATGCGATGATCTCGTTCTTGTCGTTGAGAGCCATGCGGGTGACGTAGCCCTGAGCGAGCTCGAGGTAACGGGCGCCCTTGGCCTTGGTGCCGAACATGGTGCCGACCTGAGAGCGAAGGCCCTTGCCGAGGTCGTCGAGGGAGGCGCCCACGGGCAGGCCGCCCTCGGAGAACGCGGTCTGGCTGCGGCCGTAAACGATCTGCAGGAAGATCTCGCGCATAGCAACGTTGATGGCGTCGCAGACGAGGTCGGTGTTGAGGGCCTCGAGGATGGTCTTACCGGGAAGGATCTCGGAAGCCATGGCGGCAGAGTGGGTCATGCCCGAGCAGCCGATGGTCTCAACGAGGGCCTCCTCGATGATGCCGTCCTTGACGTTCAGCGTGAGCTTGCAGGCGCCCTGCTGAGGTGCGCACCAACCCACACCGTGCGTAAGACCGGAGATGTCGGAAATCTCCTTAGCCTGGACCCACTTGCCCTCCTCGGGGATGGGTGCGGGGCCGTGGTATGCACCCTTGGCAACGGGGCACATGTTCTCCACTTCCTGTGAGTACTGCATGCCTCTCCTCTCTATCGTGTTGGCGTCCCGTCTGGGGGTCGTGGCTGGCGATTGCCGGGCGACCCTTCGAAAGGGACATGACATGCAGCCCCTATAATACCGCGAAATGCACGGAATATTCGGCGAACGGCTCAGTTTTCGTAGCGAGAAGTCCTGAAGTTTTAATTGAAACGGTTTAACTCTATGTTCTGTGGTCGTGAGCTTCCGTAGAGGGGGTCCGTCTTGGGCAAGCTTTTGGTCGGCTCTTGTAAGCGTTGCAGGGGTTGACCTGTTGCAACGGTGCCGTTCGCCGCCTGTTTGCTGCCTTTGGCCGCGCGAGTGTATTGTTTTGCGTGAATGTTTTGATGGCGCGCTTCAATCGTGCTGTATTGGATGGTAAGCAGATCCCGGCGAAGGGAGCGCCATGCAGCGCGTTTGGAGAACGGTTACCGGCTTTTACCATGTCTGTGCTCGCGGTGTGGGCAAACAGCTCATCTTTGAGGGCGATGAAGACCGGTGGGAGTTTTTGGAGCTGATGCGCGAGTGCTGCCGCGAGGAGGGCGTGACGGTTATCGCCTGGTGCCTTATGGGCACTCACGTGCATTTGGTGCTTGCAGATTACGAAGACAGGATGAGCGCGGCGATGCACCGGTTGCTTTTGACGTACGCGCGGCGGTTCAATAAACGCACGGGGCGCACAGGGCATCTGTTCCAGAACCGTTTTGACCGGCGCTCGCTCGATACCGATTGGCAGGTGATGGAGGCTATTCGCTCCGTACACGCCGATCCGCAGGAGGCGGGCGTTAGCCTAATAGAGCGTTATCCCTGGAGTAGCCTTGCGGAGCATTTGTGCGCTTACGACGGTGACGCGGCCGATGTCGCGAGGGGATTTTCTGATCCTTCTTGCGTGCTTGAGCTTTTTGGTTCTGCCGAGGGCTTTATTGCCTATTCGCTTTCGGCGCCCGACGGCAGTGAGCCAGCGCTGTGCGATATGAAAGAGACGGAGTGGGAACGCCACGCCTTTGCCGACAAGATGGCGAAGGAGCTCGGGGTTCCGCTTCGTGGGGTTAAAGTCGCACCGCCGGCGCAGCGCGATACCGTTATTTTTGGATTGCACGATGCCGGTTTTACGGTGCGCCAGATTGAGCGGTATACCGGGATTGGCAAAAGTACCGTCTCTCGTATCGTGCGCGCCCGCGCGCGAACGGCGATGCGGGCTGGCGGAAACGTGATGTAAGGTCGCCTGTTCACCGCAGCTGGGGTCGTCCATACGCCGCAACCAGCGTTCAAAAGCTTGGTACGGTAACTGCACTTCTTAATATGCATAGAACAATCGTCATCTTGCATAAAATAACAGCTCAGTCCGGGTTTGCCCGTGCCTACCCCCGTCTGCGCCGTGCAAAAAACGGAGTTTTCAGCATCGTGGTGCTGTCGGCACTGCCACAATCTTGCAACATACGGGCCCCTAAGCTATTGATCCCTGCCGTTGCACCCCCGGAGTATGTGTCTGCGTCCCGTCAGACCGCGATGTCTGGTCTAAAACACAATATTTATGCGCCTGGAGACGTTGATTAACGCTTCCGATGCGTATATACACACAGCTTGGCGTGCTGAATACTCGCAAAAATGCACGCCGCATCCTATGGGACCCTTCTGCGGCAGGCGCGAAGCGAGTCGGAGCTTCGCAGAACGGGGCTTGGCGCATTGCTTGGCGGGCCCGGGGCCCTGCCGCAGGCCTTTGGTGCTGTGGAAAACGCCCGTGCTCGCGTCTGGCTGTGTGGCAAATGTCAGACGGGGCGCCGGACGCGCGGACTTTGTGCGTTCGCGCTCATTAGGTAAAAACAGAGCCGCCCGTATCGGGCGGCTCGGCAATCAAAAACCTTGGATTCGGGGCATAAACTACTGGTTTGTTTGCCCCTCGAGCATGCCGTCGAGGGTGCGCCAGGCGAGCTCGGCGCATTTGACGCGGGCGGGCATGTGCGAGATGTCCTGGAGCTGGGCGGCCTCGTCCAGATCTTCCAGGTCCTCCTCGGAGAGCTGTTCGCCGCGGATCATGGCGAGGAAGAGCCCTGCCAAGCGACGCGCTTCCTCGACGGTCTCGCCGGTGATGAGGTCGGCCATGATGTCGGCACTGGCCTGACTGATGGCGCAGCCGTGGCCGGTAAAGGAGGCCTCCTCGATCACGCCGCTCTCGACGCGCAGCTGCAAGGTGAGCTCGTCGCCGCAGCTGGGGTTGATGCCGTCGTGCTCGTGTGTGGGAGCATCCATCTCGTACTTATAGTCGGGGTGCGAGTTATGCTCCATAAATGTGGTAGAGGTGTACAGATTACCCATTGAACGTGCTCCAAACGTGATGCAGGCCGGCGATGAACTTGTCGATGTCGGCCTTGTCGTTGTAGAAGGCCACGCTGGCGCGGCAGCAGGCGAGGTTCTCGACGCCCAGCCAGGTGAGTAGCGGCTGCGCGCAGTGGTGGCCGGCACGGATGCACACGCCGTCCATGTCCATGATGCTCGCGACGTCGTGCGGGTGGATGCCCTTGACGTTAAAGCTCACAACGCCGTGGTGGTTGTCCCAATAGATGGAGCCGATGATCTGGACAAAGTCGAGCTGCATGAGCTCGCCCATCAGGTAGTGGACGAGTGCCTGCTCGCGTGCCTGGATGTTCTCGTAACCCACCGTGTTGACCAGGTAGTCGAGTGCCGCACCCGTGGCGAAGATGCCGGCGGCGTCCTGTGTGCCGGCCTCGAATTTCTCGGGAACGGGCGCCCAGACGGCGTCCTGCTCGGTGACAGAGTCGATCATTTCGCCGCCGGTGAGCATGGGCGGCATGGCGTTGAGCAGGTCCATCTTGCCCCACAGCACGCCGATGCCCATAGGGCCCATGGCCTTGTGTGCGCTAAAGGCAAAGAAGTCGGCTCCCAGGTCGGCCACATCGACCGGCATGTGCGGCAGCGACTGCGCACCGTCGACGACCAGGTAGCCGCCGTACTTGTGCACGAGTTTGCCGAGGTTCTTGACCGGGTTCTCGACGCCCAGCACGTTGGAGACCTGGCCCACGGCCAGGATCTTGGTCTTGGGACCAACCTTGGCAAGAACTTCCTCGGTGGTGAGCTGGCCGGTCTTGGTGGGGTAGAGGTAGACGAGCTTGGCGCCGGTCTCGCGGCAGACCTGCTGCCACGGAATCAGGTTGGAGTGGTGCTCCATGATGGTAATGACGACCTCGTCACCGGGCTCGAGCACCGTTGGCGCAAAGCTCTTGGCGACCAGGTTGAGCGACTCGCTCGTGTTGCGGGTGAAGACGACCTCGTTGGCCCGGGGGGCGCCGATGAGGTTGGCAATCTGCTGGCGCACCTTCGCGATGGCCTCGGTGGCCTCGACGGACAGCGAGTACAGGCCGCGCAGGGGGTTGGCGTTCATGCGCTGATAGAAGTCGCGCTCGGCGTCGAGCACACAGGCAGGGCGCTGCGCGGTGGCGGCGCTATCGAGGAAGGCGATCTCGGGGTGCTGCTGGAAGAGCGGGAAATGCGCCTTGTAGGGGTTGGTCTCGATGTCTACGGTGGGCCAGCCGCGCGAAGCCTCGTCGCTGGCGTCGAGCTCCATGGGCTCGGGGGCAGTGCAGGTATCGCATTTAACGTGCTCGGTGTCGATCATGCGAGCTCCTCTTCAAAGTTGTCGATCAGGTTGTTGCCCAAGCGGACGACGGCGGCGCGGGTGCGCTCGTCGGTCGCGGAAAGCGCGGCGTCCTCCAGCTTGGCGCGGATGAACAGGTCCTCGGCGGCATTTTGGTCAAGGCCGCGGCAGGCGAGATAGAACAGCTGCTCGTCGCGGACGTGGCCGATGGTAGCGCCGTGGTTGCCGGCGACGTCGTCCTCGTCGCAGAGAATGACGGGAACGGTCTTGTTGTCGACGCCCTTGTTGGCCAAAAGCACCGTCTCGCGCTCGGTGCCGGTTGCACCCTTGCAGCCGTGCACGAGGTCGATGGTGCCGCGGTAGACCTTCTTGGACGTGCCGGTCAGTACGCCGTTGGCGTCGATCTCGCACTCGGTCTTGCGACCGCGGTGGCGCAGCTCGTAGTTAAAGTCGCGCACCTGCTCGCGGGCGCCCAGGTAGTCAGTATCGATGGTGACCTTGGCGGTATCGCCCAGCAGGTCGCCGGCAAGGCCGGTGGCGCTGGCGCCGGCACCCAGGACGGTGTGCTGCACGTTGACGCGCGCACCCTCGTCCAGGAACAGGCCGGTGTCGTCGAGCGCGATCCAGCTATCGTCGAGCGTCTGCGTGCAGGTCACGTTGACGGTGGCGTACTCGTGGGCGCACGCGCGTAGCACGGAGCCCACGACGCCTTGGCCGGCAACGGGGGAGTCCAGGGCTATGCGTAGGTCGAGCGTTGCCTGCGGACGGGCGACGACATCGATGGCGGCGATGGCCGTGGCAGTGTCGACGCCACTCACGCGCACGGTAACCGTGGCGTGCTGGTATGCGGGCACATCGATGAGGATGCGCTTGGTGGCGTGGTCGGCCAAGTAGGTGTAGGCAGCCTCGCCCATGCCGGTCTCGAAGGCTTCAGCAGGGGAGAGCTCCTCCTCGAGCTTGATGGCACCGGCCTGGTAGATGGAGGTGGCGGGCACGTCAAGCTCGGTCTCGGGCGTGATGCGGGCGCGGTCGGCGGCATCGCCAGGGGCGGAGGCGCGGCGCTCGGGGAAGCGCTCGGCCATGGCGTCCATGGCGGCGTCGAACGCGTCTGCCACGCCAGCAAACTGCTCTTCCAAGCCCTCAGCCTCAACGGCCTCGGCGGGAGCGGCGGCAAGCTCGTCAGAGAGCTCGAGCTTGGTCTGGTTCATCTTGAGCCAACCCCAAGTGGCAGCCGGCATCGAATTGACCTGCTCAAGGGTGGTAGCAGCGGTGTTCGTGGTCTGTTTCATTATCCGATCGCTCCTTCCATCTCGAGCTTGATCAGGTTGTTCATCTCGACGGCGTACTCCAGCGGCAGCTCCTTGGAAACCGGGTTGGCAAAGCCGTTGACGATCATGGTACGGGCTTCTTCCTCCGAGATACCGCGGCTCATCAGGTAGAACACCTTGTCGTCGCCGATGCGGCCGATGGTGGCCTCGTGGCCGATGTCGACGTTCTTGGCGCGGATATCCATGGCGGGGATGGTGTCGGAGCGGCTCTGGTCGTCGAGCATCAGCGACTGGCAGCTCACGGTTGCCTTGGAACCCTCCGCCTTGGGCGTGGCCACGATGGAGCTGCGGAAGGTCTGGATGCCTCCGCTCTTGGAGATGCCCTTGGTCTCGACGGTTGCCGAGGTCTCGGGCGCGTTGAGCACGACTTTGCAACCGGTATCGAGGTTCTGGCCGGCGCCGGCAAAGGTGATGCCGGTAAAGCTCGAGCGGGCGCGGCGGCCGTTGAGCACGCTCATGGGGTAGAGGTAGCCCACGTGGCTGCCGAAGGAGCCGCTGATCCACTCGATGTCGCCGTCCTCGTCCACGCGCGCACGCTTGGTGTTGAGGTTGTACATGTTCTTGGACCAGTTCTCGATGGTCGAGTAGCGCAGGTGTGCGCGCTTGCCCACAAAGAGCTCGACGGCGCCGGCGTGGAGGTTTGCCACGTTGTACTTGGGCGCGGAGCAGCCCTCGATAAAGTGCAGGTCGGCGTCGTCCTCGACGATGATGAGCGTGTGCTCAAACTGGCCGGCGCCCTTGGCGTTGAGGCGGAAGTAGCTTTGCAGCGGGAAGTCGAGCTTGGTGCCCTTGGGCACGTAGACAAACGAGCCGCCCGACCACACGGCACCGTGCAGGGCCGCAAACTTGTGGTCGGTAGGCGGGATGAGCGTCATAAACTTCTCGTGGATGAGCGGCTCCCACTGCGGGTCGTGCAGGGCCTCCTCGATGCCGGAGTAGACGATGCCCATCTTGGATGCGGTGTCCTGCATGTTGTGGTAGACGAGCTCGGAGTCGTACTGCGCGCCGACGCCCGCCAGATAGCTGCGCTCGGCCTCGGGGATGCCCAGGCGCTCAAAGGTGTTCTTGATGTCGTCGGGCACCGACTCCCAGTCGTGCTTTTGTTCGGTGTTGGGCTTGACGTAGGTGACGATGTTGTCCATGTCCAGGCCCTCGATGGAGGGACCCCACGTCGGATCCGGGAAGCGGTTAAAGATCTCGAGGGACTTGAGGCGCAGGTCGAGCATCCACTGCGGCTCGTCCTTCTTGGCGCTGATCTCGCGCACGATGTCGGGCGTGATACCGGCGTCGAGGCGCTCGAATCCCTCCTCGCCATAGGTGAAGTCGTAGAGGCTGCGGTCGATGTCCGCGACCTCGGTGCGGTTCTTGGTCATTGCGTCGCCCCTTTACGCCTGCTGCTCGGCAGTGGCGGCCTCGGCCTGGGCGCGCTGCTCGGCGGCCTCGCGCTCGAAGGTCTCAAAGCCGTTCTTGTCGATCCAGGGGATGAGCGAGGCGTCGTCCTCGCGCACGATATGGCCCTTGACCATAACGTGGACGCGGTCGACATCCAGGTGCTCCAGGATGCGCGTGTTGTGCGTGATGATGAGCATGGAGCCGTCACAGCTCTTGCGGTAGGCGTCCATGCCGTGGCTAACGGTGGAAAGGGCGTCGACGTCCAGACCCGAGTCGGTCTCGTCCAGGATGGCGAGCTTGGGCTGCAGCAGCAGAAGCTGGAGCATCTCGACCTTCTTTTTCTCGCCGCCCGAGAAGCCCACGCCCAGCTCGCGGTTGAGGTAAGCAGTGTCCATGTTGAGCTCGGCCGCGAGCTCCTTGACGCGACGGCGGAACTCCTTGCCCTTCATCTCCAGGCCGGGGCGGCCGGCGATGCTGGCGCGCAAAAAGCTCGACAGCGGCACGCCCGGGATCTCGACCGGGGCCTGGAAGCTCAGGAACAGGCCGGCGCGCGAACGTTTGTCGGTGGTGAGCTCGGTGATGTCCTGGCCGTCAAAGACGATGCGGCCGTCGTTGACCGTGTAAACGGGGTCGCCCATGACCAGGTGGCCGAGGGTGGACTTGCCGGCGCCGTTGGGTCCCATCAGCACGTGGGTCTCGCCGGCGGCGACGTTGAGGTTGACGTTGTGGAGGATGGTCTTCTCGTCCACGGAGGCGGTCAGACCCTCGATGGAAAGCAGCGGATTTGCGCTCATGCTGTCCCTCTCTGTATATGGTGTACTCATAGGTGTACTAAACCCTAGGAATCTTCTCGGAATAAAGTTACTATGGGTTCGGCGTTAGTCAAGGGAAAACCCGACTAATCCACTCGACTTTTCAAATTCTGGGACAAAATAACCTGTTGTGTTTGTCCCATTTACTTAAGATTTGGGACAAACAAACCTGGTTATGTTGTCCCAGATGCGATGGGAGGGTAGGTATGCTCATTTCTTCCAAGGGCCGCTATGCCCTCCGGCTGATGATCTATATCGCGGCGCTGGGCGACGCCGAGGGCAAGATCGCCCTGCGCGAGGTCGCCGACCGCGAGCATATCTCACAAAAGTATCTGGAACAGCTGGTTCGTCCGCTTATGAAGGCGGGCCTGCTTAAGAGCGTGCGTGGCAAAGGCGGTGGCTACATGATGGCCAAGGACCCCGCCGAGGTGCGTGCTGGCGACATCCTGCGCGCCGTCGAGGGCAGCACGGCTCCGGTGGCGTGCGATGGCATCGACAACAGCTGCACCCGCAGCGATTTGTGCTCGACCGTCAAGTTCTGGCGCGGCCTGGACGACGTGATCGAAAAGTACGTCGACGGCGTGACGTTGGCCGACCTGGCCGCCGTCCCCGAAATCAACTTTGACATTAAGCTGTAGGTTGAGCGCAATTCCTTAAGATTTCGCGGAGGGTTGTTGCCGTTTACCGAGGGGTTGTTGTGTAACAACGGGCGAGCTGCAATACTGATTTTTATCTTTGCAAACTGAACTTTAACTACACCAATGCAGGGAGGATCTTATGCAGCCCAAGCATTCTGCGATTGTCGCGGGCCTGACGCTGGCGCTTTCGTTTGGTGCCGTTTCCGCGCCGGCACCCGCCGCTGCCGAGGAGCCCATGCCGGGCGTTGCCTCGGATGCCACCGATATCGATAAGGGTCTCTACACCCAGCAGTCCTTCTCGGGCGTGCTGAGGTCGGTCCAGGGTGTTTCGTTTGTCAACGTGACTCCCGAGATGAAGTACTTTACCAAGTACGAGAGCCATGGCAACTACAACCAGGGATTTTCGTATGGTGACGGCTATAACGCACTGGGCTACTATCAGTTTGATCGCCGCTGGTCGCTCATTCCGTTTATGAAGCAGGTTTACAACTACGATTCTGCCAAGTACGGCATGCTCAAAGATGCGATTGATCGCGGCAGCGAGATTTCCAACGCGAGCAATGCCATGTACGAGAACGGCCAATTTACCGAGCTGGGTCGTATCGCGCAAGAGGCTTTCCAGGGTGCTTACAACATCGATCCTGTCGAGTTCTCGGCACTTCAGGACGCCTATGCGTACAACTCTTACTACGCAGTGACCGAGGCGTGGCTCAAGAGCGGCCTGGGCATTGATATTTCGGGCCGTGCCGATTGCGTCAAGGGCATGGTGTGGAGCATTACCAACATGTGCGGCACCGGTGGCTGCAGGGATTTTTTCCGCTGGGCGAATCTTTCCAACGATATGTCCGACCGCGAGTTTGTGACGGCGCTCTCCAATAGCGTGGTCAACAATGTTGCCACCAAGTTTTCAAGTCAGCCCCAGTATCATGAGGGCTGGAAGAATCGTTATAAGAATGAGCTGAAGGACTGTTTGGTTTATATTGCCGAGGACGAGGCCGCTGCCGCTGCGACGCCCGTGCAGCCCGAGCCTACACCGGCGCCCTCGCCGACACCTGATTCGAATGACGACTCGAGTGACGATGCCAACGATGACAGGATGGATGCGCCCTCGACCGATGCTGACGGTAATGGCTCTGCTGGTGGCACTACCAACGACGGCTCTACCTCGAACGGCTCCAATTCGAACGGCTCTGCTGCGGGCGATTCGTCTTCAAGCTCTGCCGGCAATACGGACAGCGACGCTTCTGGTTCGACCGACGCTGACACCTCTAACTCATCCACCGGCTCGAGCGATTCGTCCGTTGACACCGGCTCTAACAACGGCTCTGGCTCTGACGCAACCCCTGATTCCGATGCTTCCAAGGACGACTCGAATAAGGCGCCGGACGCTCCCGTTGCTTCGCCGGACAAGAAGCCTTCTTTCTCCGAGCAGCTTGGTTCTACGCTGGGTTCTTCGCTGATGGCTGGCGTCAATAACGGCTCGGCCCAGAACAAGGACAACTCTGATCAGGCTTCCACGGAAAAGACCGAAGCCGCAAAGGGCGACTCCAAGGATAAGGCTTCCGAGAAGGTTGAATCCGATAAGGGTTCTAGCTCTGATGAGAAGGACGACAAGTCCGCTCAGAAGAAGGACGAGGACAAGAAGTCTGAATCTGAGGAGAAGGACAAGAACAAGGACAAGACCGAGGACGGAAAGCAGCAGGGCGAGGACGGCGGCAAGGGCAACACCGACAACCAGAACCAAGAGCAAAATGACTCCAAGACGGTGACCACTACAACCACGACGACTACAACGACCAAGTCATCTGGCGGTAACATGCCCAAGACGGGCGACCTTATCGTTATGGCGAGCCTTGCCAGTGCAAGCTTGGCCACACTGGGCGCTACGTCTATCGTAAGTGGTAAGCATAAGCTCGATCAGCAGAAGAAAGCTTCTGGGGAGGACGGCTCGGAGGAGTAGCCTCTCGGTTGCCAGATAACTAAAGAATCGGGACGGGGTCCGGTGCGAATGCGTCGGGCCCCGTTTTGTTTTGCAACGATTAGTTATGCCCCCTCACACCTCTTGTTGCTACCGTTGCCCGATATGTTTGCGCGGTGACATCGGTACATGCGATGCGGTCATTACAATTGGCGTCGTGCTGCGATTTAGGGGGGAACGTTTTGGTGCCTGAACAGGCGAATAATGGTTGTGATGCCGGCTTTGGCGTGCGTTTGATCGGCTGTGCCGACGATGCGGCTTTGCCCATTGGCATGCACGACTATGCGGAGGCCCTTGGTTGCTGCATGCTGGTTGACAAGACCATGTTTATTGCCGATATGTTGGACTGCGACGCGTCCGTTGTGGTGTGCTGTCGACCCGAGGGTTTTGGCAAGAGCATGAACTTGTCGATGCTCAGGGCTTTTCTGGAGCGTCCTGCGGTCGGTCGCGCCGGTCGGAGCTCGTTTGCCGATGCTCAGATTTGGGATGCGGACGGCGGGCGTTATCGGGATGAGTACGCTTGCTATCCGGTGATATCGCTGGACTTTTCTGGCGCTGCGAGGCGTGGCGCCGCTGTTGCCGGCGTCGTGCGCGATGCCCTTTCGGGCGAGTGCGCTCGCTTGTTGGCGCTCTTGGAGGCCCCGGATTTAGCTCGAGATAAGGTGCGTCACATCGAACGTGTTGCGCGTGGCGCGGCGAGCGAGGACGAGGTCGCCTCGGTGCTTGGCGTGCTCATTGAGTTGCTGGAGATTGCCTGCGATGAGCAAGTTGTATTGCTCGTTGATGGGTGCGACGCGGCGTGGTTGGGCCGTGCGAGCGCAAGGGGCGCTTCCGGCGCCGATCCGGCGGATCTATTTGATCGCGTGCTTTTCGAGGCCATTGCCACTGGGGGCGATTCGTTGCGGCTGACGTGTCTGATGGGTGAGTGTCCCCGTCCTGCTGAAGTGGCGCTTTCTTTGCATGGCTGCTCGTATTGTCTGACGACGCCGCTTTCGACCTGGTGTGACCGTTGGTTCGGCTTTTCGGATGCCGAGGTCCAGGCTCTGTTGAATCATGCTGGGCGCGAGGAATACCTTGATGATTCGCGTGAATGGCTCGAGGGGTATCGGTTTGGCAGGGCCTATTGCTCGAGTCCAGAGCGTGTGATCGGTTTTCTGGACCGAGGCTGCACGGCGCCTGTGCGTGCCGATCTGTATGGATATGCCGATTGCCTGAGTAGGGTAGTTGCCGGGTGGAATCTCGACCGCCTTTCGGTCTTCTTTGATTTGCTCGAGGCCCATGGGTGCGCTGAGGTCCCGCTTTGTTTGGGCGCTGCAGAGCCAGATGTCTCGCCTGACGATGGCATGTGGACGGCGCTGTATCTGTCCGGTTTCCTGACGACGGATATGATTGAGGAGCCGGAGCATGGTGGTCGTCTCCGTGCTCTGCGGTTGCCCAATAATGAGCTTCGCCAGGCCTTGCGTCTGGTGATTATTGAGTGGTTTGAGTGTGCTGCCGAGGACGTTCGAGACGTCGATGCGTTTCGAGACGGGTTGTGCCGTGGGGAAGAGGGTGCGGTGAGACAGGCGCTAGACCGCATCCTGGGAGATGCGGGAATCGGTGCGACCGACCCAGATGCGTCGCTGTCATATCACCTGCTCTTGCAGGGGCTCTGCTTTGGATTGCCGGGCTATGCCAATCCTGCCTCGAGGCGAAAGTGCGGCACGGATCGCTGGGACATCCAAGTTTTCCCTACGGGTGCTGTGTTTGACGTAGCAGACACGATTGGCATGCTGGACGAGCGCCCGCTGATAACGATTAACTTGATGTATGACCCCGATGTGGATGCGCTGGGTCTGGAATTGCTGGCCGTGCAGTCGCTACTCGACATAGAGCGCGGCGGCATCGACGAAATCCGTGTACCGCGCCCCGGCGTGGGTCGCATGCGCTGGGGGTTCGGTTTTGATGGGCAGCATGTGGCTACGGTGTGCCAGCGGCTTTAAGCGCCGAGGTGTTTCCGGCTTCCGTTACTCGGTGTCCTTCATGGGCGGCATGGGCTTCCAGTCGGGGTCCTTGATGATCTTGCGTGCGTCCTTCATGCCACGGCGTAGCGCCGGAATACCGGTCTTAAAGCACTTGTCGACCGCGGCCAGGCGAATGAACTCCTTGCAGAAGGTCGCGACGTTGCCCAGACGGAACAGCACGGGGTGATAGTCGCCGTAAATCTGCATGTAGCGGGCCAGATAACCGCGGTTGCGCATGATGTAGTAACGGTTGGTGTCGCTCGTAGAGTTGAGCTGGCGCTTGCCGGCGATATCCCAGTTAGAGACGGCGCGGGCGCGCTTGAGCACCACGTCGGCGACCACGGCGGCGGGGAAGTGTTGGCTGGCTACGTAGCCGTAGCAGGCATCGTCGCCGTAGATAAAGAAGCGCGCATCGGGCAGGCCGATCTTGTCGACTACGCGGCGTGAGAACATGCCGCCCTCAAAGCACAGCTGGTTCATGGCGCGGTAGCCCTCGGGTCCCAAGTCCCACTTGGCGACAGGGTTGGGAATGCCGAGCGAAAGGATGAGTTGGTACTGCCAAAAGAAGGCGCCGCCGTCAAAGTCCAGGCGCGAACCCTGGATGACATCGTAGCGGTCGGTCCACTTGGCAAGACGCTTGATGCCTTCGGGGATGACGAGCACGTCGTCGTCCATCACCCAGAACCACTGGGCGCCCAGGTCGTAGGCGCATTTAGTGCCGGCGGAGAAGCCGCCCGCACCGCCGCCGTTTTCGAGCTGCGGGGCGTAGATGACACGGTCGGTGCCGCCCTGCGCGTCGGGCTGCTCGGTGTCGATGCCCCACAGGTTGGCCAGGCGCTCGTTGAATGCGGTGCACATGGCCTCGGTCTCGCGCG
Organism: Collinsella sp. CLA-ER-H6; assembly: GCF_040092305.1. Classification (NCBI taxonomy): domain Bacteria; kingdom Bacillati; phylum Actinomycetota; class Coriobacteriia; order Coriobacteriales; family Coriobacteriaceae; genus Collinsella; species Collinsella sp. CLA-ER-H6. Next base: position 14,389 of record NZ_JBBNLS010000023.1, on the reverse strand, counting down.
AATTCTCGTTATCGACAATCACGATGCGCCAGGGCGTTGCCGTGAGCTCGGTCATAGAGTCGAACAAGTTGGCCAGGAGTTCCTGGCGCTTGTACGTAACGACGACGATGGCGAGCTTATCGATGGGAGCGGGAAGGGTTGAAGGCATGGGGCAATATATCCTTTCACGCGCGGCGGGCGAGCGCTGCACGGAAGCTATCGAATACGTCCTTGGGACTGTCCTATTGTAAAGGCTCGGCGCACCTTAGCGGCAAGCTTTGAATAAAACGCAGGAACCTGCCATGGGCCCGCCGCATGACGTGGGGCTGCTTTGCCCGCAAGAGGCTCCATAGATTATATAAACGCCCGCTGGCGCGCTGACCCTTTGATACCATGAAACGACAGGTATTTCCTAAGGAGCACATTTGTCTACTAACGTCTCTGGCAGCCCTGTTCTGTCGCTGCTTATTCCCATTTACAATGTTCAGCGCTACCTGCGCGAGTGCCTCGATTCCGCCCTGGCGCAGACGCTCAAGGATATTGAGATCATCTGCATTAACGACGGGTCGACCGACAACTCGCCGGCGATTATCCGCGAGTATATGGAGCGCGATAGGCGCGTCAAGATGATCGACAAGGCCAACAGCGGCTACGGCGACTCGATGAACCACGGCCTGGAGATGGCGCGTGGCAAGTACGTTGGCATCTTGGAGTCCGATGACTTTATGGCGTCCGACGCACTCGAAAAGCTTGTCTCGGCCGCCGATAGCAATAATGCCGACTTTGCGAAGGCGAACTTTGATTTCTACTGGTCTAAGCCCGAGGAGCGCCGTTCACTGCACGAGATGTTTAGACCTCAGGATTGCGGCAAGCCGGTGCACCCGAGCGATACGACGCAGTTCTTTAAGCAAAAGCCGTCGATTTGGTCGGCCGTGTACCGTCGTGATTTTCTTGAGCGCAACGGCATTAAGTTCCTGCCGACTCCGGGGGCATCCTTTCAGGACACGTCATTCGCCTTTAAGGTGATCGCGTGTGCCGATAAGGCTGTTTACCTGCATGATGCCGTGTTGTCGTATCGCCAGGACAACGAGAGTTCCTCGGTCAATTCTTCGGCTAAGGTCTTTTGCGTCAATTCCGAGTATGCCGAGATTGAGCGTTGGATTCGAGAGGATTATGCCCGCGACCACGCAAGTGATGACGTCGCGCGCATGCTCAAGTTCAATCAGCTCATTAAGTACGATTCGTACATGTGGAACTACGTGCGCCTGGCGCCCAAGTTCTATAAGGAGTTCCTGGTGCAGATGGCCAAGGAATTTCAGGCGGCCTTGGACGCCGGGGACTTTTCGCTTGACGACCTCAAGCCGTGGAAGCGCGCAAATCTCGCTGCCATCCTCAAAGATCCTGAGGGCTGGGTTGACGAGCATCCGAGTTTTGCGACGGATGGTGCCTTGGGGCGTGCTAAGTATTACGCCTCGGTTGGAGGCCCAGGCGTGGTTGCCGCCTTCCTCATCGAATCGCTGAGGGGGTAGGTCGGCATGGGAGAGGCCTCGTGTCCTAAAGCTACCATTGTCGTCCCCGTTTACAACTCTGCGCGCTCCATTCAGCGATGCCTCGATTCGCTGTTGGCCCAGTCCGAGCGCTCGATTCAGGTTGTCTGCGTCAACGACGGTTCGACTGATGATTCGTTGAACGTGTTGCGCCAGATCGCGCAGGCCGACGATCGCGTACTGGTGATTGACCAGGAAAACGCGGGCGTCTCATGCGCTCGAAATGCCGGTATCGATGCCGCCGAGGGTGAGACCGTCTTTTTTGTGGACGCCGACGATTACATCGATGCCCAGACGGTCAAGCGCGTGCTGCATGCCATGGAGTCTGCAGATGCCGAGGCCGCCGTCTTTGGCGGCGTCTGTGAACCTGCTGATGCTGCCCCCAAACGCATCCAGCAACTCATGAGCCCCAAAGCTGGTACCTTCGGCGCCCGTGATCCCCAACTGCTGTTCCATTCGAATGCGCAGCCCTATGCCTGCCGCGCGGCTTTTTCGCGCGAGCTGCTCAATCGCGAAGGTATTCGCTTCGCCCCCGGTTTGGCTTTGGGCGAGGACGTCGTCTTCCAATTTGCGGCTTATGCGCTTGCCCGCAAGACCGTCGTCATGCCGGACAAGTTCTACCACTACGTGATGGAGAGTGAATCGGCGACGCACGAGTTCAACAGTGCCGAGGCTCGCGCCAAAAAGCTTGACGCCCACATGAGGATGCTCGAGGAGGTCTTGGAGGACTGGGCGGCCTACGGTCTTTTGGACCTGTGCCCCGGCGAGCTGATAACTTGGTTTTTGGACCTAATTGTGTTCGACCTGGCGCGCTTGGATGCCGATGACTTCCATCACGTGGTGGCTCGCGTCAACATGGACCTTACGACGTTTTTGGGAACGGAGTGGGCGGATATGCCTGCTAAGGGCGCCGTTTGCCGTGTTGCCCAGAAGCTCGTTGCGGCGACCTCGGGCGTTTCGATGGCAGACGCCACGCTGTTCTATCTTTCGACTCGCGGTCTCAAAGCCTGCCTGGAGCGCTTTATCTAATTCCAAGCGCTGCCGCCCGCCGCAACTCGGCTGCTAAAATAACCCTGTTACACGCTATCCAACAGGAGGTTCTCTTGCAGAACTCTGATACCCCTAAAGTTTCGCTGCTTGTTCCCATCTGCAATGTTGAGCGCTACCTGCGCGAGTGCCTCGATTCCGCCGTTGCGCAGACGCTCAAGGACATCGAGATTATCTGTATCAATGACGGCTCAACCGATAGCTCGCCAGATATCATCCGCGAGTACATGGAGCGCGACTCCCGTGTAAAGATGATCGACAAGGCCAACAGCGGCTACGGTGACTCGATGAACCGCGGCCTGGAGATGGCGCGCGGCGAGTACGTGGGCATCCTTGAGTCCGACGACTTTATGTTTGAGGATTCGCTCCAAAAGCTGGTCGCCAAGGCCGATGCTGAGCATGCCGATGTGGTGAAGGGCGACTTTTACCTGTATTGGTCCACGCCCAGCGAGCGCCGTGAGCTGTTTGGGATCATCGACGAGCATATGACGGGCGCCGCGTATCGCCCTGTCGATCGCCCGGGCATCTTCTACCGCAAACCTTCCATTTGGTCGGCTATCTATCGGCGCGAGTTCCTCAACGACAATCAGATTCGGTTCCTTCCCACGCCGGGTGCCTCGTATCAGGATGCAGGCTTTAACTTTAAGGTTTGGGCTTGCGCCGAGCGCGCCGCGTTTATTGCGGACCCCATTTTGTGCTATCGCCAAGATAACGAGAAGAGCTCCGTTAATTCGCCCAACAAGGTGTTTTGCGTTTGCGACGAATATGCCGAGATGCAGCGCTTTTTGGACGATCGTCCCGAGCTCAAGGCTCAGCTCCAGGGCATTTTAATGCGCATGAAGGTCGATACGTACCGTTGGAATGATGAGCGTCTGGTCGATGAGCTGCGTGGGCAGTTTTGGGAGAAGGCTTCACCCGAGCTCAAGGCCGACTGGGATGCCGGTCGCTTTGACCTGTCGCTGTTTGATCCACGCGGCGAGACCGATTTGCGCCTGATGGTCAAGTCGCCCCGCGCCTATATCGATTCGCGCTTTGACTTTAAGAAGCCGGGCAAGCTCAATACGTTTAAGCATTACTTTAAGATTGGCGGCCTGCCGCTGGTCAAGCGCGTGCTGACGTATCAGCGCACCTACGGCGACAACCCGCACCCCGATGACGTTCCGGCCGCACAGTAGGAGCGAGTGACTATGGCTACCCCCAAGATTTCCGTTGTCGTTCCCATCTATAAAGTGGAGGAGTGTCTGGCCTGGTGCTTGGACTCCCTGCTTGCGCAGGACATGCCCGATTGGGAAGGCGTGCTGGTTAACGATGGCTCGCCGGACGGTTCGCGCGATATTGCGGCTGCCTATTGCGAAAAGGACGCGCGCTTTACGCTGGTCGATAAGCTCAACGGCGGCCTGTCGAGTGCACGTAATGCAGGCATCGCCGCGTCCACGGCGCCTATCGTCGCGTTCTTGGATTCCGACGACCGATTTACGCCCGATGCGTGCCGTGTGATCGTAGATGCCTTTGAGCGCGAAGGCTGCGACGTTTTGACCTTTGGCGCGAACCCGTATCCGCTGGAGGCGGGGTATCCGTGGCTTAACTATGTGCTGAGCCCGCGCGATGTGTCGTTTGAAGGCTATAACTCTGACTTGCTGTTTAAGGAAGCATCTCGCCCCTTTGCATGGCGCACCGTCTGCAAGCGTGAGTTTTTGCTGGGCAACGGGATCGTGTTCGACGAAACCGTTAAGTACGGCGAGGACCAGGTCTTCGATTTTGCCGTGTACGGTCGTTCGCACAAGACCGCGCTTATCTCGAACAAGCTGTATGACTACCGCGTGGCGCGCAAGGGTTCGCTCATGGACACCATGCGCTACGACGACGAGACACGTCTGCTGGAGCACGTGAAGATTTACTCCGCGGTGCTGGCTGACTGGCGGCGCGACGGTCTCGATGCTCAGCATGCCGATGACCTGGCGTACTTCCTCTGCGATCTGGTGCTGTACGATGCGCTCAGGTTGCTGGGTTCGGACTGCGGCAAGGTGTTTGCTGCCGTTGTCACGGCGCTCGCCGGCTCTGCCGTGGGCAGCGTTGCTGCGCTCGCACAATGCGCTCCTTCTGTTGCTGTTATGGTGCGTGCGGCGCTTACCAGCAAGACCCCCAATGCCCGCGAGTGCAAAAAGCTCATGTTCGATTACGACGTCTTGAGGTTTGGGCGCCTGGGTGCCTGCAAACGCATGGCAGCGAACGCCCTGGGAAAGCGAGAGGTGTAGATGAGTATCAAGCGTTTGGCGCTTTGCCGCAGTCAGGGCCGTCTATTTGTGCTGCTTCGTTTTGCCGGTCAGGATGTCGCCGCGCTTATTGAGCGGGAGGGTTCTCGGTCGTTTGCCCATGCGACGACGAGCGGTTCTTGTGTGCCGTCGCTAGTGCTTCCGGTCGATCATGGCCGTGTGCTGGCGCTTTGCCCTTCCGTTGCCGATTACGAGCGCGAGCTTGCCGTCTTGGTGCTTCCGTTTTTGGATGGCTCTGCGATCGACGCTGCATTTGTGTCCGGTGGCCAAAAGCTTGGCTCCATTCGCCTCGATAGCTGCGTGGCCAAGCTGGAATCCAAGATTAACTACAAAGCAAAGCCTGCGATGTGTGCACTCGTTCGCGATGCACAGCGCGGCGAGTGCTGCGGTCGCTATGAGATCGATGCTGTTCGTTATTTACCGGCAGACGCCGGCGCGGTGTGGCGCTATGAGGTTACCTGGGATGGAGACCTCCAGTGCACACCTGAGCTCCAGATTTTCGATACGCATATGAATGCCATCGATGTCACCGTGCATGTGTTTGAATCGCAGGTCGATGTGCCGCAGCAGGACGGATGCCGCGTCAATAAAACGTATCTGAGCGTTGAGATGCCTCAGGATATACGAGATTTTGTCACGATTGTGAGCGATCCCACAGAGCAGATCCAGAGCGGGTTTTGCGCCATGGATGGTCGCCTGTACAACGGCATGGTCGATGACAGTTGGAACCGCATGAAGGACGCGCGTGCGGACGACGCAGCCTATCGACGTTGGTTTGAGCAGCATCGCGCAAAGCCGGGCGATTTGGCGTGCCAGCGTGTCGCTTCGGCGGCCTTTGCCTATAGACCTCTCGTGAGCATTGTGGTGCCGTGCTATAAAACTGATCGGGTCTACCTGCGCGAGCTGCTGGACTCGGTGCTAGCCCAGAGCTATGACAACTGGGAATTGCTGCTTATGGACGCCTCGCCCGAATGGGATGCGGTGGTCAATCTTGCGGCTGCCGCCAATGACGAGCGGGTTCGTCGTATTGAGCTGCCTGGCAACGGCGGCATTGTGCTCAACACCAACGCAGGTATTGAGCAAGCGACGGGCGACTACATCGCGTTCTTGGACCACGATGACATCTTGGAACCGGACGCGCTATTCCACTATGTTGCCGCGCTGAATAAGGCGGCCGAGGGCGAGCGTCCCCAAGTCCTGTTCTGCGACGAGGACATGTTCCAGAAAGTAGGAGAGTGGGGCCAGCCGGTCTTTAAGACGCAGATCAACGTCGACCTGCTCTATAGCCATAACTGCGTGACGCATTTCCTGATGGTGGAGAAGGCGCTAATCGATCACATTGGCATGTCGCCAGAAGATGTCGCGGGTGCCCAGGACTACGACCTGACGCTTCGCTGCCTTTCGGCGGGCGCACGGTTTGAGCATGTTGCGCACGTGCTGTATCACTGGCGCGTTCATCCGGGGTCGACCGCCGATGGCTCTGCCGATAGCAAGCCGTATGCTATTGAAGCCGGGCGCCTTGCGCTGCAGCGTCACTTTAACGAGCTGGGCATTTGCGGAACGGTCGAGGAGACCGAGACGCCGTTTGTCTATCGCATGCGCTATGCGCTGCCGGAGCCTGCGCCGCTGGTGAGCATTGTGATTCCCACCAAGGACCACGTTGAGACGCTCGATGCCTGTGTGATGTCGATTGCCCAGAAGGCCACGTATGCCAACTATGAGATCGTCTTGGTGGAGAACAGCAGCGAAGCCCCGGATACGTTTGCGTATTACGAAACCCTGCCGGAACGCGTGGCTTCAGCATCAGAAGGCAAGGGCATCGCGCGCGTTGTGTACTGGTCGGGCGAGTTCAATTACTCTCAGATCATCAATTTTGGTGTGGAGCACGCTAAGGGCGTCTACCTGCTGCTGCTCAACAACGATACCGAGGTTATAAGCCCGGACTTTATCGAAGAGATGATGAGCTATCTGCAGCGTCCCGATGCGGGCGTGGTGGGCGCCAAACTCTACTTTGCCGATCATCTTGTTCAACACGCTGGCATTTTGGTTGGCGTGCGCGGCGCACTTGCCCATGCCAACCAGGACTTCTCGGCAAAGCGCGAGGGCTATCTTGCCCGTGCTGTGCGCCCGGGCAACTTTAGCGCCGTAACGGGCGCCTGCCAGATGGTGCGACGCGACGTATTTGAGCAGGTCGGAGGCTATAACGAGGAATTCGCCGTCGGCTTTAACGACGCAGACTTTTGCCTTCGCGTGTGGGAGGCCGGCTACCGCACCATCTTTACGCCCTATGCCGAGCTGTATCACTACGAGTTCACCTCGCGCGGTAGGGAAGAGGCCAACGAGGAAAAGCTGCGCCGCTGGAAGCGCGAGCAGGCACTGTTCATGCGGCGCTGGCCTGAGTTCTTCCTCGATGGCGACCCGTGGCTCGGACCAAACCTATCCTCCGACAGTGAGTACTTCTCGTTTTAGTGCGAAGTAATGCCAAGTTCCGGCAAAGTATCTTCAAGAGCCGCAAGAGCGGTGGGGTTCAAGTACTCCTCGTTCAAGCAGCTCTTGTCATATCGAAAACGTGTGTCTCGTGAGCATTCGATGAGTTCTGCAGTAAAGAACTTCTCCCAGCTAAAGAACTTTGAGCTTTCGATATGTTCAGCGGGGTTAAGCAGCATGTCCTTAATGTGTTTGCTGTTGAATAATCCCGACTTCAACACGAGCCATTCAAACGATTCCGGTAGGAATAGCTTGATGTTCTTTCGGCGCAATAGAGCAGCTGCTTCCGCAATTTCTGGTCCAAAGGCGGCGCCGTCGGCAATCACGAGGATGTCGTTTTCCGGTGCGTCCATAATGCAGTTGCAAATGTTTGATTTTCCTCCCGCGCTGATGCACTTAATGCTGCTCTTTTTGCATAGCAAACTGAAGAATTCGTAGCCCGAATTTGTGTCCTCGACGATGACAAGCTCGGGCCTCTCGCCTCTAAAATCAGTATCACCGTAAATACGATATGTAGAGGTGTAGACACGAGAGTAAACGGGATACTTCGTTGTGGTTCGGTTGGTGTTCTTAAGACCGTAGATTTCATCAACGCTATAGGGCAGTTGACGCAGTGACTCTCTGGCGACGATTACGTAGTAGTTTGAGCTACGTTTTGCTTCATGGGCAAATTCTCTTGATCGAACAAAAGTATTGCCCTCATCAATAAAAACAATACTGCTGGAAATTTCTTGGAGATCTCTGCGCCAATATTTTCCAGATATTGTTTTACAGGGCACTTTGCAACTTACTGTTACGCCGCTTTGTGCCCCAAGATCTTCGTGAGCTGCCACCATTTCAAGCAAAGTTGTCTTGCCTGTAGCACTGTTGCCTTGGATGATGGTCAGATTTCGATTGATGGTCAGTTTAAACTGAACCCGGTTATTTTGAATAGTTACCTTGTATGATCCGCGCATCAGGAGTTCTCCCTTAGGCATTTTCCAGCTATGGGGACAAGGTCAAACATCGTGTGAACGACATCGCCTGTGTTCGCAATGGCAGCCGTGAATTTGCCGTTTCCGAAATCCATTAAATGGTAGAGATTGATTGTTAGATCCTTTTGCGCGGCGATCCTCAGAATCCAGTAGGCGCAATTATCACCGCAATTTGAGGCGTTATATATATTCTGCGGCATAAAGTACATAAGCAGTAGTGTTTTGGTGCCGCTGGATAGTTTCTCGGGAGGAATGACGCCTAGAATCTTGGTATCGATTGCATTGGGGCCTACCACGGTGCCTTTATCGATGGATTTAATGACTCTTTGGGCAAAGGAGTCTTGAAACCACTGGGGCGAATAGACGTTATCGAAGTAAACCGACGTGTTGTAGATAACGTTTTCCATATCACCATAGTGAATTGTTAGCACGTTAGCTCCTTCGGCTTGCTGATTTGGCATTTAGTGAGATTGATTATATCGCAGCACATTAGGCGGGCGTTATCGGCCCGCGGTAGATGTGATTGATGACCAAGGTTTGTATTTTGTTGCTTTATTAATCAGTTCACTCGTTTAATCAGTTCGTTCATGCGCTAAGTTTGCCTTAGAAGCTATTTAGCGTAACGGTTGAGGTGTGGCGACTCATATTTAAATTGCAGTCACAAAGACACCTTTTATCGATTTCCCGTTGAAATACTGAATTGATAGTTTAAAAATAACTTAAGAGAGCCTTAAATCTCGGAAAAAGGATGTCGTATGAAAAACCTTCGAGAAAGATGGCACGGACTAACAGTGCTGGGAGTTGTTGCATTTGCCGCTGCCTGCATGACGGTTGCCCCGGCGCCCTCATTTGCTGATATTGCTGGCGGTGGCGGAGGCGGTGGACCGATTACGGAATGGTGTTCCGACGGTCGTCCGAAGACTGGACTCGTTCGGTGCGAGGACGGCAACCTTCGCTATTTCGATCCCGAAACTGGCGCCATGGTCACGAACCAGTGGCATAACGAATACGAAGCTGTTTGGTACTATTTTGGCGCTGACGGGATCGCGGTGTCGGGCTGGCAGTCTATCGGTGGGGACAAGTATTACTTCTACCCCGAAAGCCATGATATGGCATACGGCCGAGTTCAGATTGACGGCAAGAACTACTTCCTGAACACCCCTGGTGCCAACGCCGATGGCCGCATGCAGCATAGCGGCTGGCTCTATGACTCCATCTATGGAAAGTGGTTCTATGCGACCTCCAGTGGCGAACTGCTGACCGGTTGGCATAATATCGGTGGAACTTGGTATTATTTCGACGAGTATGGTGTCATGCTGACCGGCTGGATCAACGTTTCGGGGACGTGGTACTACGCCAACGCTTCCGGTGCGATGGCCACTGGCTGGCTCAACATCGGCGGTACGTGGTACTACCTCGACGGCTCGGGCGCCATGGTCGCTAACAGCTGGCGCAGCCTCGGCGGCTCCTGGTACTGGTTCGGCGACTCCGGTACAATGGCCACTGGGTGGTTCTTGGCAGGCGGCTCTTGGTACTATGCGAGCGGTTCGGGCGCCATGGCAACCGGCTGGCTCAGCAATGGCGGCACGTGGTATTGGCTCGGAGGTTCGGGCGCTATGGCCTCTAACTCTTGGGCTAACGTTGGTGGAGTTTGGTACTGGTTCGACGATTCCGGCGCGATGGCCACCGGCTGGCGTCAGGTCGGCGGCGCCTGGTACTACTTTAGCGGTTCCGGCGCTATGGCCCACGACGCCTGGGTCGGCGACTACTACCTCCGGTCTTCCGGTGCCATGGCTACGAATGCCTGGGTTGGCTCCTACTATGTCGGCGAGGACGGCAAGTGGATTCCGGGCTACGGTTTAGTTTGGTACAAGAGCGGTAGCCATGTTTACCATACGCATAAATGCCGTACCGTTGGCAAGGACGCAAAGGGCTATTCGCAGATCTCTATCCAGGAGGCCCAGAGGCGTGGCGCTTCACGAGAGTGCAAAAACTGCCAGCAAATTGGCTAGTACAATACTGGGCTAGTTTTGATTGAGGCCCCGTTGCCCTGAAGCGACGGGGCCGCTGCGTGATTGGATGCTGTGCTGCTATGAAGAAATGGTCATTCGGAGTGCTGGCTTTTTCGGGCCTCATTTCTTTTGGGCTCCTTTTGGGTTCGCCTTCGATGTTATACGCCCTTGATTCGAATAACATTGACGAAGGTCCCGCATCTAACGTTGCCATTGCTTCTGTCGAGTCAGGTGTTGATGTTCAGCGCGAATCGGCCTTCGCCGTTGAGCAGAACTCTCAGGTGGATAATGAGGTCTCTTCTGAGGTTTCGAATCAAATTATTTGGCATCAAGGATGGATATCGCCCGAAGAGGGGGCTGGTTTTTGGCGTTGGGGCTTGTCTGACGGAACAGTCGCTGTTTCTTCTTGGAGACATATAAACGGTAGCTGGTATTGGTTCGACGACGAAGGTCGAATGGCTCAGGATGGGTTGGTTCAAGTCGGGGGTGCGACTTATGGATTCTCCTCTTCGGGTGCAATGCGTGTCGGCTGGTACCTAGATTCTACGGGCTCCACTTCTGCTTGGCGTTATTTCTCCGGTTCTGGCGCCATGTTAAAAGGCTGGCTTTCAGACGGCAACAACTGGTATTGGCTGGATGATGAAGGCAAGATGGTCCACGACTCGATGCTGCAGATCGGGGGAGCCACGTATGGATTCTCCTCTTCTGGCGCAATGCTTATCGGATGGCATCTTGATGCTTCCGTTTGGCATTATTTCTCCGGCTCTGGCGCCCTGGTAAAGGGCTGGCTCTCGGATGGGGGCCGTTGGTATTGGCTTGATCCTGCGGACGGTTCTATGGCCACCGGGCTGAATGCATGCAATGGAACCCCTTATATCTTTAACGGATCGGGGGCCATGCTCTCCTCCCAGTGGGCGCTTATTGACAACAACTGGTATTACGCTGACTCCAACGGCTTGCTGCATGGAGGTTGGTTGCTTCTAGGGAATTCTTGGTATTACCTGGATCCAGGAAGCCATATTATGCTCACGGGCTTTGTGCGAGTGGGTACAACCTCCTATTTCCTTACGAGTTCAGGTGCCATGGCAACAGGCTGGGCACTTGCTGATGATACTTGGTATTACGCCGCATCAAACGGAGCTATTCAACGAGGGCGATGGATAAAGTCCGGAAGCGCCTGGTATTACCTTGATGATGTATCCGGCGCAATGCGTACTGGTGAATATACGGTAGGCGACACGCGCTATTATTCTTATGATTCCGGTGCGATGGCATCTTCGTGCTGGATTAACTTGAGCGACGGTATGTCATGGGCGAATTCGTCTGGAGCGCTGAGCGAGCCGTTGCCTGCTTCATCTGATGGATCTCCCGTAATCGCTGATCGTGCCGACTTGTCTTCATTGCCAGGTACAATTCATATTGGAGACGCGGTTTTCTATGCGGACGCAAACGGTGTCGTTAATGTGGCATCTGGTTGGATTATGCCGAATGACGCTTCTGACGAAAACGACAATACTTGGTACTACGCATCTTCCAATGGTGTCCTTAAGTCTGGTTGGCAATATGTCAACGGTGCGTGGTATTGGATGGATCCTTCCACATTCAAGATGAAAACTGGATGGCTTAATGACGGCGGTACGTGGTACTGGCTCCAGCCATCGGGCGCCATGTTTGCTAATGGGTGGCTGAAAATCGATGGCGTTGACTACTACTTCAATGCAAGTGGTGCATGGTTGAATACGTCTGGTTCTGTTTTGGGGGTCAATAGGTCCAGTCTGGTCAATTGGCTTATGAGCCACGAAAACGACGGCTATTACCGTGGAACACGCTATGATACGCATCTTAGCCAAGAAACATGTATGTATCCAAAGGGTGATCCTCGTTGGGACGGGTATACCGGTATGAACTGCGGCGGATTTGTATCGCATGCATATATGAAAGCGGGCGGGAATTTAGCTCCCATTGCCGCCGAGCAGAGTCATTCCCCTTGGAGTGGAGGTCCCGGAAGGGGCGGCTGCGTAAACGCTTATCGTTGGTACGGCTACGCTATCGATACGTGCGCGAACGTGACTTATTTCAATTCTATTGATGAGTTACTGCGTAGTGGTTTGGCTCGTAAGGGGGACATTGTGTTCTTTAATCCTTACAACCCATATGCGGACGATAGCCACATTGGCTTTTTCTGGGGCAATTCGCCGAGCGAAAATTTGTTCTGGCATAGTGATGGTTATGGAAATCGCATCTCCGGTTTGACCGCTTTGGGCCCATCGAAAGTAATACTGATTCGTTAGAATTCCGAGTTGTAGGGGACTCTCTGGGCCCCCTACCTTTTTTGACATCTGGTTTGAAAGTTTATTTGAAGTCGGTATTCTTGGGGGCAAGAGGAGGGGGCAATGAGCCTGCGGGTTCAACCCTGCCGGTAAGTTCTTCTTTTCTTTGCAGCATTGCGCCCAACTATTTATTGTCCTAGATGGCATCTTGTCCTGTTAGATGTTCGGGAATCTTTCATAGCTATGCTGTAAGCTAGACGCAATCAAGAGCGAATGACGAGGTTTACATGAACAAACATTTTAAGTTGTTTTCGGCATTGTTGGTGCTGATGCTCCTTGCGCCCGTTTCTATGTTTGTATGCCCTGCGGATGCAGGGGCTGCTCAGACTCTGGTTGAGAATTCTTGGCGTTATGAGGGTGGACAATTAGTTTCAGATGATGCTTCTTCCGAAGAAGACGGAATAGCTTTATTGTCTATGGACACTCTTCCCGATGGGGTTACAGCTCAGGGCATTGACGTCAGCGAGCACCAAGGGCGTATTGATTGGGACGCAGTTAAAGCTTCTGGCATCGATTTCGCTATTCTGCGCGTTGGGTTTGGCGCTCCGTCTTTCGGCGGTCGAATTGACTATCAATTTAATCGAAATATTTCTGAGTGCGAGCGACTCGGAATTCCCTACGGCGTCTATGTCTATTCATATGCTTTTGATAATCAACAGGCAGCCGATGAGGCGTCCATGGTGATTGACTGCCTATCGGGGCACAATCCTAGGCTACCGGTGTATTACGATCTTGAGGACAAGACAATTATTGCAGATGGTCGTCAATCCGGAATTGCATCTAGAGCTCAGACATTCTGTAATAAGATTTCTAGTGCTGGATATAAGCCAGGCATTTATGCAAACCTAAATTGGTTTAACAATATATTGACCGACCCTGTATTTAAGAGCGGTTCTTGGGATCATTGGATTGCTCAATACAACTCCCAATGTCACTATACCGGCAGTTACAGCTTTTGGCAGTATACAAGCCGCGGAAAAGTTTCTGGTATTAGCGGAAACGTTGATATGAATTACGCGTATGTTGATGTCTCTCTTTATTACTGGCAGTTAAAAGAGGGCACTTGGTATTACGCAACCTCTGACGGCAAAGCGTATACCGGATGGTTGCGCCAGGGCGGAGCCTGGTATTGGCTCGACCCCGACGCGGGCGGTGTAATGGCCACCGGCCTTCACGAGTGCAACGGCTCCCTGTACTGGTTTAATTCGTCCGGCGCGATGGCGACCGGGTGGGTCCTCGACGGCGGTACCTGGTACTACGCGACTGGCTCCGGCGCGCTGGCGCGCGGCCCCGTTTCCGTCGGCGGCGTGCCCTACTGCTTCGACGCCCGGACGGGGGCCATGCTGACGGGCTACCAGACGGACGCGCAGGGCGTCCGCCGCTACTTCGGCAGCTGCGGTCCCCTTAACGGCTGGGGCCTCGTCGACGGCTCCTGGTACTGGTTCGCTGACGGTATCGCCTCGACTGGCTGGCTTTACACCGGCGGCTCCTGGTACTGGCTCGACCCCGACGCGGGCGGTGTAATGGCCACCGGCCTTCACGAGTGCAACGGCTCCCTGTACTGGTTTAATTCGTCCGGCGCGATGGCGACCGGGTGGGTCCTCGACGGCGGTACCTGGTACTACGCGACTGGCTCCGGCGCGCTGGCGCGCGGCCCCGTTTCCGTCGGCGGCGTGCCCTACTGCTTCGACGCCCGGACGGGGGCCATGCTGACGGGCTACCAGACGGACGCGCAGGGCG
>NZ_JBBNLS010000022.1:0-39067 GCF_040092305.1 Collinsella sp. CLA-ER-H6 | reverse complement strand
GCGGCCAGAGCATGGGGGGCACGCCCGGTCCCGTTCCGAACCCGGAAGCTAAGCCCCATCGCGCCGAGAGTACTGCGGGGTCAGCCCGTGGGAGGCCAGGGCGCCGCTGACCGGTGGACGGCACCGAACCGTACGCTTGAACTGAGAAGGGGGAGGCCTCGCGGCCTCCCCCTTTTTTGCGTTTACGGGCTTTTGTCTCACATAGTAGCTGTGTTTTATAACCCTCGTTTGTTGCATCTTCTGTGAACGGGCTACAATAACTTTGTCTGTGCGATATGGAGGTGAACATGGCTGAAGCTGGTATCGGCGTTGATATCGTCGAGATTTCCCGCATGAAATCAATTCTTGATAAGACGCCGTCGTTTGCTCGGCGTGTGTTTACCGAAGAAGAGCGTGCGTATTGCGATGCATCATCGCGCCCCGCCGCTCACTATGCGAGCCGCTTTGCATCGCGCGAGGCGGTGCTTAAAGCTCTCGGCACAGGTTTTAGTCAAGGCGTGGGTCGCAAGGATGTTTCGGTAACGCGTGATAAACTCGGCAAACCGAAGGCACTGCTTTCGGGCCGTGCACTCGAGATCGCTCAAGAGCTGGGTGTTGTTGAGGTTGCTCTTTCCATTACGCTTACAGGAGATTTAGCCGTTGCGAATGCTATCGCGATTACCGAAGATGCTCGGCCTAAGCCAAAAGATGAAAAGGTGAGCACCAAGAAACGCGTTGCGCAGACATTTAAAGAGGCTCGCTCTGTTTTAGATGAGCTCGAGCAGCTGCAGAATTCAGCATTGACGGAGCACCTGGGCGATGCTTCGCAAGATACGCTAGGAGCATAGATGAAACCGGTTTTGAGTACCGAAGAAGTCGTTCGTCTCGAGGATATCATCGAACGCGAAGGGACTTCGAAGGCCGAGCTTATGGAGCTAGCGGGTGAGTTTGCCGCCAACGAGGTCTTGAAGCTCAATCCCGATCGGGTTCTCGTTCTGGTCGGTTTTGGTAATAATGGCGGCGACGGTTGGGTTGCCGCCGATATTCTGAGCCATAAGGGTGTGGACGTCGATATCGTTTCTCCGGTTGAGCCGGATGAGATTCCTGCTGCTCTGGCACGTCATGTTGCTCGTCGTACTGCCGGCCGCGATGTGCACGTTTGCGTCGGCCCCTCGCGCGACGAACTCGAGGTTTTGATCGATAAGGCCGATGTTGTTGTCGATGCCATTTTTGGTACCGGTTTCCATGGGAATCTGCGTGCGCCGTTCTCCATCTGGATTCCTACGGTCAATGAATGCGCCGATTGTGTCGTAAGCATTGATGTCCCCTCGGGCCTGAATGCCGAGACGGGCGTTGTTGATGACGACTGCATTCGTGCCGAGCATACGGTGACGATGATTGCGCCCAAGATTGGTCTGTATAGCGCTGATGGCCCTGAGTATGCTGGCGATTTGATCTGTGGCAATCTTTACGACCGTCTTGACGAGGTCATCGATGATGTCGACCACGCCGCCGAGATTGTCGAGCCCGGTGACTTAGTTGATTACTTTGCTCCACTTCCTACGAATATCGATAAGTATTCCCGTGGCTCTGTGCTTATTGTCGCCGGATCTGCGCAATATCCTGGTGCTGCCATTATGGCGGCCAAGTCTGCAGCTCGCGCGGGTGCTGGTTACGTGGCAGTCGCGGCTCCTGACGCCTGCGCTAATCTTATTCGCATGGCACTTCCTTCGATTCCCGTCTTTGCTATTCCGTCTGATTCCCGCGGCTCCTTTGGCGCCGCTGCGCGCATGACGGTGTGCGAGATTGCAAAGAAGTACAGCTGCGTACTGTGCGGTCCCGGTATGACGACGTCTGCCGGCGCTATGCAGGTGGTTTCGGGCTTGCTCGAGCTTGATGTACCGCTTATTTTGGATGCCGATGCACTCAACTGCCTTGCTAAGATTGCCATTGACGGTATTGATAGTAACCCCGAGATGTATCGTCGCGAGCAGCCGTTGGTTATGACGCCGCACTATCGTGAGCTTTCGCGTCTGGTTGCCGGTGACGAGGTGAACGACCTTGGTACCGCGATTGCAGCCGCGCAGAAGGTTGTCTGGGCTGCAGGCTCCGACAATCTGGTGGTCATTGCCAAGGGGCCGACGACGGCTATCTGTGGCGTTGAGCGCGTTCTGTTGCCGCTCTCGGGTCCGGCTTCTCTGGCAACTGCCGGTTCGGGTGATGTTCTCGCGGGTATTTTGGCCGGCACGCTTGCCACCATGCGCGACGAGATGGATCGTTGGGAGTTGCTGTATTCGTACGCCGTCGCACTTCACAGCTACGCCGGTTTTGCCGCGGCGACGGAGTATGGTGAGAAGAGCGTTATCGCGACCGATCTTATCGACCTGATCGGTCCTGCCATGGAGCTGGCGGCAAAGGATGCGCTCGAAGATCTGGGAATCATGGGCGAAGGGTCGGATGACTAATCATGAATAAAGCCGATTTAACGCGCTGGTCCTGGGTCGAGATCGACCGCGGGGCGCTCCGTCGCAACACGAGGGCCTATAAGAACTTGTTGAATCCACGTCAGCGCCTGTGCTGCGTGGTCAAGGCCGATGCTTATGGTCATGGAGCTGTTGAGTGCGCCAAGATCATGTATTCGGCCGGTGCCGACATGTTTGCCGTGGCGACGGTTAACGAGGGCGTTGAGCTCCGACAGGGCGGGATTACGAAACCCATCCTCATCCTAAGCGAGCCGCCTATCGAGGCCATTCCGACGTTGCTCGAGTTTGATATCATGCCCTCGGTCTATACGTCTGACTTTGCTCTTGCGTATGGCGAATGTGCCGTCGCGGCGGGCAAAGTGGGCAAGTATCATCTCGCCATCGAGACGGGCATGAATCGTATCGGCGTTCACTACACGCAGGTGCTCGACTTTGTCCGCGGTATAAATTTCCATCGCGGTATTCAGTGCGACGGCGTATTTACGCACTTCGCCACGGCCGATGAACCTTCGGGCTGGGACTACAAGCTGCAGTGTCAGCGCTTTACCGAGGCTGTTCAGGCCATTAAGGATGCGGGTTTTGAGTGCGGTATCGTGCACTGCGCCAACACGCCGTCCTCGATGCTCGACCCCTCGATGCATTTTGATATGATCCGCGCCGGCGTTGGCTTGTATGGCATGCAGCCGTGCGAGTTGAGCGGCCGCGTGATGCAGCTTGATCCCGTTATGAGCGTCCATGCGCGCGTGACGCGCGTGGCACATCCTGCGATGGGTGAGGGCGTGGGCTACGGTTTTACCTACCGCGTACCGCGTACGCGCGTTCAGATCTGCACGCTGCCGATCGGTTATGCCGACGGCCTATCGCGTACACTTTCCAATCGTATGGATGTGCTGTATCGCGGCGAGCGCGTGCATCAGGTTGGCAATATCTGCATGGATCAGTTTATGGTCGCCATTCAGTCCAACCCGGCACACGAGATTCCCGAGGCCGAATATGGTGACGAGATGATTATTGTCGGCCGCGATGGCGATGCCGAGATCACTATGGACGAGATGGCCCGACTGCGCGGCACGATTAACTACGAGGTCGCCTGCGGCTTTGGCATGCGCCTCGACAAGGTCTACGTGTAGGAGCCGCTATGGGCGTCATGCACATCCCCGGCCATACCCATCAGGCACCACGTGAGGTCGCACTCGAGGAAATCGAGGCCGTTCTGGGCGATTGTCACCTCTGCCAGCTCTACCAGTCGCGTCACAACATCGTGTTTGGCGTGGGAAACCCCCGCGCTCGCGTGATGTTTATCGGTGAGGCGCCGGGCCGCAATGAGGATTTGCAGGGCGAGCCCTTTGTGGGGGCGGCAGGCGAGGACCTCAACGGCATTTTGTCGCTGGCGGGGCTCAAACGCGAAGACGTCTACATTGCCAACGTGCTTAAGTGCCGCCCGCCGGGAAACCGCAATCCGCGTCCCGAGGAAGTGCTGGCTTGCTCGCCGTTTTTGCGTGAGCAGATTCGTAGCATCTGGCCCGATATCATCGTGACGCTCGGCAACCCCGCGACGCACTTTGTGCTTAAGACCGAGATTGGCATTACTAAGCTGCGTGGCAGGTTCCACCAGATGGGGCATTTTGTAGTAATGCCCACGTTCCATCCGGCAGCAGCGCTACGCAATCCGGCGTGGCAGGAACTGCTGGAGGAAGACTTTAAGATGCTGGGCGACTATCTGGAGCGACATCCCGCACCAGAGGACGCCTCGGAATAATAAGGAGCATATATGTCCCTGGAGCGCCTGGGGGTAGGTACTTACAAAACGACTTGCGCTGCCGATACGGAGTACTTTGGCGAGCTAATTGCACCGTGCCTTGAGGACGGCGATGTGCTCATCCTGACCGGTGGCCTGGGGGTGGGCAAAACTCACTTTACCAAGGGCGTCTCGCGCGGGCTGGGCGATGGGCATATGGTTACGAGCCCTACGTTTGCGCTCATGGCCGTTCACGATCAAGGCCGTATTCCGCTGTTTCACTTTGATCTATACCGCCTGGAGCATGCCTACGAGCTCGAGGATACGGGCATTTTCGATGTGCTGGGCTATGAGGGTGCTTGCCTGCTGGAATGGGGCGAACAATTCCAAGACGAGCTGACGGATGAGTATCTTTCGGTGACGCTCAAGCGTGATGAGGGCGACAGCGATGTGCGAACGATAACGCTCGAGGCGCACGGTGACCGCGCAATGGAGCTTTCCCATTTGATTGATAAGGCTGTACAAGATGAGCTTGCATAACGACAACGCGCTGGTGGTGGCGCTCGATACTTCGACCGACATGCTTGCCTGCGCGGCAAGCTGGATTGATGGGCAGACGGGCGAGACGAAGCTCGTGAGTGGCGACCACATGTGTCGCCGTCACGCCAACGTTGAGCTCGTGAATACCGTTGATGGCGTGCTGGCTCAAGCCGGTCTGGATCGCAGCGATGTTGGTTACTACGTGGTCGGCCGCGGCCCGGGGTCGTTTACGGGTGTGCGCATCGGCATCTCCACTGCCAAGGGCCTCGCGCGCGGTGCCAATGTTCCGCTGCTGGGCGTGTCGACGCTCGACGCTTGCGCTTGGACGGCGTGGAAGGCTGGCGTGCGCGGCAAGCTTGGTATCTTGGCCGATGCTATGCGCGGTGAGGTATATCCGGCGCTGTATATGCTGGTCGATGAGGGTCCCGAGCGTCAATTTGAGCGCGAACACGTGGTCAAGGCCGCCGTGGCGCTCGATGAGTGGCGACAAGCAGCGGACTGGGACCAGGTTCAGCTGACCGGTGA
The DNA here is from genome assembly GCF_040092305.1 of Collinsella sp. CLA-ER-H6. NCBI lineage: Bacteria > Bacillati > Actinomycetota > Coriobacteriia > Coriobacteriales > Coriobacteriaceae > Collinsella > Collinsella sp. CLA-ER-H6. The sequence continues at coordinate 33,802 of NZ_JBBNLS010000022.1, read as the reverse complement.
CGGTCTCGTGCGCTATGGCAAGCTGCTGGGTGAGGACGAGACCGCCCGCTGCGTGGAGCGCGACCTGTGGTGGCCTTCGGGCGAGGGCTTGCTGCTCGCGCACGCTGCGGGTGACGGCGATCCGGCTCGCGTCCTGCCGATTTACACGCGCCTTTCTGATGCCGAGGAAAACGAGCGCAAACGTCTTGGTCTTGCCGAGAGTGCGCAGAGCGAAATTACGGGCGTTGCCGATGAGCTCGCCGGTCGTCATCTGCAGTTCCGTCCCATGGGCGCGGCGGATGCCGAGGGCGCGAGCGCGCTAGAGGCTGCCTGCTTTGAAGGTGCCGGACACAAGGCGTGGACGCCGGGCATGTTCCTGTCCGAACTGGGCGAGGACGTCGCTGCGCCGCGTAGTTGGTGGGTGGCACACGACGACGGCAAGCTGCTGGGCCTTGCCGGCGGTATGGTCGTGGACGGTGATGTGCAGATTCTGGATGTCGCCGTCGACCCGGCACATCGCCGCGAGGGCATTGCCCGCAAGCTGCTGTCGCATGTGAGCTATGATGCCCAGATGCTCGGCTGCACCACGGCTTCGCTCGAGGTCGAGGACGGCAACGAGGGAGCGATCGCGCTTTATAACGCTCTGGGCTTTACCGAGGCTGGCCGTCGCCGCGGTTACTACGGTGTTGGCAAAGATGCCATCGTCATGACGGCGCCGCTGCCCTTGGTGCTCCCGGTCGACAACGCTTCGCCCGAGCCGACGGCGGCTGAGCAGCGTGTATGGCCGCTGCCTGCGCCCGAGCGAACCGTTGAGGAGCGCGCTGAAATTGAGCGCCGTCGCCTAGTGCTCGCTATCGAGAGTTCCTGCGACGAGACGGCCGTGGCGATTATCGATGCGGATGGCAATATGCTGGCCAACCAGGTGTCGACACAGATTGATTTTCACGCCCGCTTTGGCGGCGTGGTGCCCGAGATCGCCTCGCGCAAGCACGTTGAGGTGATTGTGAGTGTCGTAGATGCGGCGCTCGAGGATGCCGCGGCATCGCTTGGCCTTGAGGGTGGGGCGATTGCGCCAAGTGAGCTTGCCGCCGTGGGCGTGACGCAAGGTCCGGGCCTGGTGGGTGCCCTGGTGGTGGGTGTCGCCTTTGCCAAAGGCTTTGCCTACGCTGCCGGTAAGCCGCTCGTATGCGTCAACCATCTGGAGGGGCACCTGTTTGCCAACTTGCTGGCGCAGCCCGACCTCAAGCCGCCGTTCATCTTCACGCTTGTCTCGGGCGGGCACACCATGCTCGTGCACGTGAAGGCATGGGGCGACTACGAGGTGCTTGGTGAGACACTCGACGATGCTGTGGGCGAGGCCTTCGACAAGGTAGCCAAGGCGTTGGGTCTGGGCTATCCCGGTGGCCCCATCATCTCCAAGCTGGCCGAGACAGGCAACCCCAAGGCGATCGATTTTCCCCGCGCGCTTAACAGCAGGGGAGACTATCGTTTCTCGCTTTCGGGCCTCAAGACGGCGGTGACGCTCTACATCGAGCAAGAGACCAAAGCCGGGCGCACGATTCACCTGCCCGATCTGGCGGCTTCGTTTGAGGCGGCTGTCTTTGACGTGCAGTACAAGAAGGCCAAAAACGCATTGCACGCTACCGGATGTAAGGAATACTGCATCGGCGGCGGCGTCTCGGCCAACCCGCATCTGCGCGAGATGATGATCAAGAAGCTTGGACGTCAGGGGATTCGCGTAACGGTGCCGCCCTTGTCTGCCTGTACCGATAACGCAGCCATGATCGCGGAGGTCGCTCGCCGTAAATTCGACCGAGGTGAAATCTCGCCGTTCGACGTCGACGCCGATCCAAACATGACGCTGTAGCTGGTACGGCGCGGTCCCCGGACGGAGGGGCCGGATATAAGGTTTCCTGCTCTACAGTCCTGCGCAAGACGAAGGCCACATTAAGTGGCCTTCTTTGCGTGCGGAACTCGCGATAAACCTTATATCCGGCCCCTCCGTCCGGGGACCTTTCTGTGTCGATATAGCTTCTGAGCTGGTTTGGCGTCGACAACGTCCAGCAAAGTTAACAAGCCAGTGTCGAATTTCCGGCGTTCTTTAGCTGAAAGAAAAAAGTTGGTGTGCGGAGCTTTGCTCCGCATTTGGGATGGGAGCCCCTGAGAGCCGCGGGAGCCGGGCGGCGCATATGAACTTTATCGCGAGTTCCGCACGCAAAGGAAGCACTTAATGTGCTTTCCGTCTTGCGCAGGACTGTAGAGCAGGAAAGTTCATATGCGCCGCCCGGCTCCCGCGGCCCTCAGGGGCATCTCTCATGCAAAAACTTTTGTCGGGTAAAGTCCGAGTTCAGTGGCGTTTTATACCGAGAAATCCAAAAAAGTTGAAAATTCATTACAAATTTGCGTTGACTTTAGGTAACTAAAGTTTCATACTCCTTTTCAACCACTGGGGGATGTGAACACGCACGGATCGTTCGCATCATGATTGAAGAGGATTTCTTAGACATGTTCACGCATCAGCTAAACATTATCAGCGTAGTAATTATCTGATGCGGGTTAGCACATACAGCTAGCCCGTACGATAACGGGCGGCTGATGAAGATGAGGGCCGTCGAGCGCAACCGACGGCCCTCATTTTTTATGTCTAGGAAGTTCTTTTTAGAGGAGGAAATGTAATGAACGGAGTTTTGCTCATGGTTGTGGCCGCGGCGGTGCTCGCCTGCGGCTATCTGGGCTATGGTCGCTGGCTGGCCAACAAGTGGGGCGTTGACAAGGATGCCCTCACGCCGGCCAAGCGCATGAAGGACGGCAACAGCTTCTCGCCCGTCTCCGCCTTCACCGCGTTCTCGCACCAGTTCAGCTCGATCTGCGGTGCTGGCCCCGTCACGGGTACGATCGTCGCCATGGCCTTTGGCTGGCTGCCCGTCGTGCTCTGGGTCCTCGTCGGCGGCATCTTCTTTGGTGCCGTCCACGACTTTGGTGCCCTGTACGCTTCGATGAAGAACAACGGCAAGTCGCTCGCTCAGCTCATCGAGAAGTACATCGGCAAGACCGGCCGTCGCCTGTTCCTGCTGTTCTGCTGGCTGTTCTGCATCATCGTCATCGCCGCTTTCACCGACATGGTCTGCAAGACGTTCATGTTCACCCCGGCCGTTGACGCTTCTGGTGCTGCTACCGGTGCCATCGACTTCACCAAGTCCTATGCCGCCGGCTGCGCTGGTACCATCTCCATCCTGTTCACCTTCGTCGCTATCGCCTTTGGTTGGGCCCAGAAGAAGTTCAACCTCACCGGCGCTGCCGAGTTCGTCACCGGCGTGGTCCTCATGGTTCTCATGTTCGCCGTCGGTATGCAGTTCCCGGTCTACCTGGATAAGTTCCAGTGGTTCGCCGTCGTCATGGTCTACTTGGTCTTCGCTGGCGCCATGCCCATCCAGATGCTCAAGACTCCGCGCGATTACCTCACTTCCATCATGATGATCGTCATGATCGTCTGCGCTGTCCTCGGCATCGTCGTCCTGGGCGTCAACGGTCAGGCCACTATCACCGCTCCGGTCTTTACCGGCTTCTCCACTGCCTCCGGCATGATGTTCCCGGTCCTGTTCGTCTCCGTCGCATGCGGTGCTCTCTCCGGTTTCCACAGCCTCGTTTCTTCCGGCACCTCTTCCAAGCAGGTCGAGAAGGAGCAGGACGCCGTCAAGGTCGGCTACGGCGCCATGATCGTCGAGTCCTTCGTCGGCATCCTTGCCATCATCGTCGCCGGCATCATGTTCTCCGACATGAACGCCGCCGGTACCGGCGTCCTCAACGCCGGTGTCGCTTCCACCCCGTTCCAGATCTTCGCCGCTGGCATCTCCCGCGGTATGCAGGCCTTCGGTGTTGACGGCACGCTCGCTACAGTCTTTATGACCATGAACGTTTCCGCTCTGGCTCTGACCTCGCTCGACGCCGTCGCCCGCATCGCCCGCACCTCGTTCTCCGAGTTCTTTGCCCAGACCAACGACGCCCTGGCCATCGAGTCCAAGGCCGGCTACATGAAGGTCCTCGGCAACCCCTGGTTCGCCACGGTCGTTACCCTGCTTCCCGGTCTCGCCCTCGCTTTTGGTGGCTATGCCAACATCTGGCCGCTCTTTGGTGCTTCCAACCAGCTGCTCGGCGGCATGACCATGATCACCCTCGCCGTGTTCTGCAAGTGCACCGGCCGCAAGGGCTGGATGCTCTACGTGCCCGTCGCCTTCCTGCTCTGCTGCACCTTCACCTCGCTGGTCCAGAGCGCCATGGGCTGCATGACCGCCGTCCAGGCCTACGGTTTCTTCGGTACCATCCCGGCTACTGCCACCACGGCCGCCGTCTCCGTCGCCGCCACCAAGGGCCTGCAGCTCGTCTTCGCCGTCCTGCTGATGGTCCTGGGTCTCATCGTCGCCGTCAACTGCCTCAAGGAGTTCTTCGGCAAGGAGGCTGGCTCCATGCCCGACGAGGAGCCCGAGTGGTCCGAGATGGGCAAGGCCGAGTATGGCCGCGCTGCTGCTGCCGAGGCTCCCACCGACGCCGAGGCTGCCAAGGCCTAGTCAGCTTGATGGGCTAGCCGTTCCATCCATATGACTCGGAAAGACCGGGTCCGCAACGACGCGGACTCGGTCTTTTTTCATGCAAAAGCGGGCGACGCTCGAGTGTGCTCGAGTGTTCTCGCAGATGTTTTGCGTGGATAAGGGCGCGCGTTGTACCATATGAACGTATATGTGTGCATATGAAAGGGGCCCCGTGGCCAAGACGGTATATTCCGATAACCAAAATAATGTCGATGCCCTGGCTGAGCGTCTGAGCAGCCAGACATCGCTTTCTGCTGAGCGTGCCAAGCTGGTTGCCTACGACCTGCTTTGCCGCAAGGCGCTCAAGATCAAGTCGAGCGCGCTGGCGCAGATTTTCCGCTCCGTCGATAAGGAATGTGACACCAAGGCGATGCGCGATGAGCTTATCGCGGCAAATATCGTGACCAAGATCGAGGGTAGCGGCATTAACGGGCGCCCGGCGTTCTATACCATCAATGCCGAGATCCGCGATGCCCAGGAGCAGCCTGCCGAGTCCGTCGAAGATTTTGTCGTCGAGGATTCCGCTGACGTGCCTGCTGTGGAAGAAGCTGCTCCGCGTGAGCATGTCGATACCGATGAGTTGCTCGATGAGAACGTCGTGCGTGCCTTTACGGCCAAGGCAGGACGCGGCGGTTTTGGTGGGGGTGGCAAGCGCGATGCGCAGCGCCGCGCCCAGCAGGAGCGCTTCCGTCGCGCCGTTGCTCAAAAGGGTGAGACGGATGCTGAGGCTGTTGAGACCGAGGTTGCTGCCGAGTCGCAGAAGCCCGCGAGGGGGCAAAAGCCCGTGGAGGCCCAAGAGCCCAAGCGCCGTCGCGGTGCTCACTTTAAGGCTGCAGCGCAGGATGCCGCGCGTGAGGTTGAAGAGTCTTCTGAGGTTGCAGACGATGTTGAGGAGTCTGCCAAGAAGGCTCCGGGTTCGTGTCGTCCCGGCCGCGGTTTTGCGGGACGTGCGTATCCCGTAAAGCGTCAGGAGAAGGGCGAGTCGGTTTCGACCACCCAGGACGAGAAGGCCGTTGAGCCGGTGGCTCGCGAGCAAAAGCCTGTTGAGCCGCAGCTTGAGGTTGATGCCGAGGCCAAGGGCCAGCAGCCTACTGATGAGCAGACGGAGCAGGGCGCGTCGAGCAAGCCTCGCCGCCGTCGCCATCGTGGGGGCCGCAGTTTCCATGCCGAGACTGCAACCGAGAAGACCACGCCGCAGAACGAGGATGCGAAGGCCGAGGTTTCTTCGGGGCAGCCTAAGCGCCAGCCGGCGAAGGAGAGCAAGTTCGATCGTCCGCAGAAGCAGGCGTCTATGCCGAAGCACGAGCGTAATTCCCAGGGCGATTCTAAGCGCAAGTCTCAGAAGAAGCCGGAGTCTGCCGCAGCAGATACTGCTGCCCAGCAGCCCAAGTCGTCCGTCCACGGCGAGGTCTCGGCGTTTGCCCTTGCCCGCGTTTTAGGCAGGCAGCTGCTCAAGGTTGTCCCTACGCCTACGGCGCTCTCTATGATCAAGGAGCAGCAGACACAGATCGTAAAGGTCGAGGGCAAGGACGGCAAAAAGGCTCCGCAGCGCACTCAGCACAACGAGATGTCCAACCGCAAGATTGCCGAGGAAATCGCAATCATCAAGGCTTGGATCGAGCAGAACCGAGGTGCCGATACGCCGGTTGCCTCGCGCCGCCAGCGTGCCTACCAGATCTTTAACGACGAGAAGGCTTTTGACGGCAAGCACGGTGAGCGCCTGATCAGGCGTATGACCGAAAAGGGCATTAGCATGCAGGCGATCAAGGTCGCCCCCAATCGCCCCGTGCACTTTACGGGCTTCTTTACCCTGGGCGCCGACAGGCCGTTCATTATGGTCGAGAACCTGGACACCTACGACGAGATCGTCAAGCTGCTGCGTGGCCGCAAGCACGCCAAGCTCTTTGGCATCAAGGTGGGCGGCGTGATTTTTGGCGGCGGATGCAAGGCGAGCGTCTCGCATGCCCTGGACGATTATCTGGCCGAGATTGGCTATCGCTTTAACTACGTCTACTACGTGGGCGATATCGATCGCGAGGGCGCGCGCATCGTCGAGCAGACTCGCAATGCCAATGTGGTTGAGATTCGCCTGCATGCCGGCATGTATCGCACTATGCTCGCCGAGCATAAGCGTCGCGTGAAGGCCGGCGGCGAGTGCGAGCCCGCGGCTGCCAACCAGGGTGTGCCGCAGAACCTGGCAGCGACGATCAAGGATCTGCCCATGGTTACGCGCGTGCAGTTCCGCAACGTGCTGCGCGAGGGCGGGCGCATTCCGCAGGAGATTCTGATGACCGCCGACTATCGGGATGGCGACTCGGGAAGCTTCGACCGCATGCTGAACAATTAGCTCCGCCGTTCTACCGAACGGCGGTCTTCTTGACGCTGCGAGGGGCCCTGGCACGGCAATCTGACGTTCAACTTCGGCGGCGCGACCAGAAGGTCAGCGCCGCCTTGTTTCACGTCACCTTGCCATACCAGGGCCCCTCTCGCTGTCACGTCCAAAACATCGAGGTTAAGTGGCCTCCTGTTCGTGCGGAACTCGCGATAAACCTAAGCCGGTGTCCCCGCTCTCCCGGGGCCTGTGGTTACCTGGTTGTTGCATGCGGCTCGCTTTTCGGAACTGGGCTGATATTTTCTTGGTGTTAGGCGCTCTTGGTCCTAATGGGCTTGGGGCGCCTTCGCGTTTCCTCAGCTCTGCACCCTTGCGGGTTCGAATTCCTCCGCTTGCCCACAAGAAAGCGCCCTGGGCCGTTATGGGCTTAGGGCGCTCAGTTTTAATGGCTGGGACGGAGGGATTCGAACCCCCAACAGCCGGCACCAAAAACCGGAGTTCTACCGTTGAACTACGTCCCAATGTGTGGTGTTGCCCAAAAGCAACTCGTCTAGTTTACCTAATCTGCGAGGGCATCGCAAACGCCGTCGAGTAGGCGTACGGCGAGCGTCTGCGCGTCGCTGGCCGTGAAGGTGCCGTTGTAGCGCGTCATGCCCGTGAGCTCAATGCGAATGCGAGCCGGCTTCTGCTGCGCGGCGACATTGGCGGTGCGGATGCGCTGGGCCAGGTTGTGGCACTCGGCGAGGGCAATCGTGGCGCGTGGCGCGGCGTCGGCGGGCAGCTCGTCGCTTGCGATCTCGAGCACCAGGTCAACGTCGGTTGGGACCTCGGAGTCGCAGAGCATCATGCCGCTGTTGTCGGTCGTTGCCGTGGCGATGTTCCACATGCGCGAAGCAACGCTGCGTGCGATGGGGTCCTCACCGATAACGGCGATCTGGAAGCGCTCGAGCACGTTGGCGGCGCGAGCAAAACCGATGCGGGACTCGGCTTCGGTGACCGAGGGCTTGCCCTCCCACACATGATGCAGGCGGTTGATGTAGGCGTAGGTGTCCTGGAAGGCCATGCCGTCGGCAAACAGGCCGACATTTTCCTGGAACTGCTGCAGGGCGGCCTCGGTATGCGGACCAAAGTAGCCGTCGTCTTCGCCACAGGCAAAGCCCAAAACGTTGAGAGCGCGCTGCAGGGCCTGCACATCGGCGCCATGGAAATTGGGCATGCGCAGATACAGGGTGCGGTCGCCCAGCTTATACGAGGCGTCGACCAGGGCGCTCCAACAGGGGATATCGACGGCATGACCGGCAGCAAGGCCACTGTCGAGCCTGAAGGTGCTGACGGCCTGCTCGGTGGTGGTGCCAAAGCGCTTGTCGGCGACCTCGTCGGCATCGATGGTGTAACCGAGCTGCAGAAGGCGGGACTGAACATCCTCGACGGCTGCTCCCTGCATGCCCGTGGTAATAGGTTCCATGAACGAACCCCTTTCGGCGTACGATTCGTACTATTTTGAGCGCGTGTCGGATAGACAACGCGAGACAATGCATAAACATGCACTCAACAGTGTAGCAACTTGTACCCAAACTCGCTGCCCACAGGTTTTATGACCCCCGCTAGTTAAGACGCTCCACAAAGAAATCTGCCATTGAGAGGAAGAGCTCGCGCGCATGCGGGTCGAGCTCGACGCCTTCGATAGCGGCCTTGGCCTTAGCGGTCAGGTCGAGCGCATAGGTGTGGGCGTAATCGATGGAGCCGGTCTCCTGGAAGATCTCCACGGCGCGTGCGAGCTGCGCAGGGTCCTCGGTGCCCGAGGAAAGGATTGCCTCGATCTCGTCGTGATAGCGCTCGTCTGACAGGGCATGCACGGCAACGAGGGTGCGCTTGCCCTCGGTGATATCGGTGCGGAAGTCCTTGTTGGCGGCCTCCTTGGTGCCGATCAAGTTGAGCAGGTCGTCTTGAATCTGGAAGGCAAGGCCCGTGTGCAGCCCAAAGGCGCGCAGTGCCTCAATCTGCTCTTCGCTGCCGCCGCCGATAATGGCTCCGGCGGCAAGCGGCGTCGCTCCGCTGTAGTACGCGGTTTTGTGCGTCGCCATGTCCAGATAATCGTCGACCGAAATGTCAAAGCGCCCGTCGCGGACCCAGCCCAGGTCGAGCGCCTGGCCCTCGATGGTACGGACGATCATTTCGGTAAGCTCGTGGAGCACGCGAAGCTTCACGTCTGCGTTGAGTGTGGGGTCGTCGAGAACCGTCTTGGTGACCATGGTGAGCGCCAGGTCACCGCAGTTGATGGCAAGACCGGTGCCCTCGGTAAGGTGCATGCAGGGCTTGCCGCGACGAATCTGCCCGTTGTCGGCGATGTCGTCGTGGATGAGTGCGCCCGACTGAAAGTGCTCGATGGCCGCCGCTGCGCTGCGGGCGCTCTCAAAGCTGCCGCCTACCGCAGTGGCGGCGAGCATGCAGATGAGCGGGCGGTGGCGCTTGCCAGCGTTGGCCGTAAAAGCCGAGAGCGGCGCGTACAGGTAGCGCTCGATATCGGCGGAAGTCGCCTGTCCGTCAAAGAACGTGGCCAGATAGTCGTTAATCTGGTCAAAGTGCTGGGCTAAAAAGCTGGTAAACGGACTGGACACGGGTTCTCGCATTCTTTGATAGGTTGCATCGTTGCATTATGCAGACAACATATTGCCACATTAGGGCGTCGAGCGCGGCGGTTGAAGACGATTGGTCCATGCGGCCGCAAGTGCGGTAGGGGCTTGGCTAGATAAGCCCAAAGTGTTCGAGCGCGGTGACGACGCCGTCGTGGTCGATGCTGTCGGTGACATAGTCGGCCTTTTCCTTGAGGAAGTCCGGTGCGTTGCCCATGGCGATGCCAACGTCGACGGCGTTCATCAGCGAGACGTCATTGCTGGCGTCGCCGATGCCGTATACGGTTCCGTGGTGGGGATCGAGGGCGTCGAGTACGGACTGGATACCCTCGCGCTTGGTGCATTCGCGAGGCGAAATCTCGGTCACTTCGAGCTCGAGCTCGTTAAAGCAGAGCAGCGGCTCAAACGCTTGATCCTGAGCGATGCGGTTGGCAAGCGACGTGGACATTAAGATCTTGTAGGCGCTGTAATGTTGCAGCTGCGTAATTGCATCGCCCACGGTGCGGGCGTATCCCGGGGCGTCGGGCGCATCGGCACTCATGCGAACGACGCCATTGAGTCCCTCAAAACGAATCACTTCGTCCGATTGCTCAAGAATGGGAGCAAGGCGCTGCAGCATGCCGGGCGTCATCGCCAAATCGCGAATCACGTGTCCCTCAAGTTCGACATAGCCACCCGCGAGGCAGACGATGCCGGTCCAGGGCAGCTCGAGCAGCTTTGGATGGATGCAGCTCAGCGTGCGCCCTGTGCAGATAAACGCCATATTGCCCTTGGCGACAAAATCACGGATGGCTTGCGAGACCGCTTCATTGGGATAGGGGGAGAGGTCTCGCTCGCTCTCGGGAAGCTCTTGTGCCACTCGAGGGTCTTGCCAGGCGAGTGTTCCGTCGATATCGAAGAAGCAGATATCGCCGCGCTTATGGGCTGCGCTGGCGGCAGGGGAGGCCGAGGTGGTGGGCACAAATCCCGGCTCGAGGCCCATGATCTGGTCAAAATGCTCTTTAACGCGGGGAACGGAGATGCCAATAATCACCTGGGCGGTCTTGCCCGTAATGATGAGGCCCTTGGCGCCCGCCGCGACGAAGGCTGCGTTGTCTGCGACAACGGAAGGTTCTGCGACCTCAACGCGCAGACGCGTGGCGCAATTGGTCGCTCCTACAATATTGCTAACGCCACCCAAGAGCGCAACGACTTGCTCAGCAAGCAGATGATCTTGGGATGATTGGTTGTCGGTGCCGTTTTGGGCCGCGCCTTCTTTGGCAGAGCTTTTTCCCGTCAGACGTGCGAGCGCCGCATCGCTGGCGATATGATCCTCGCGGCCTGGGGTTTTTAGGTCGAAAGCCAGAATGAGGCCCCGGAAGACCAGAAAAAAGACAGCGCTAAACATCAGACCGATACCGAGCGCCAAAAGGTAGGAGCCGGCATGCATTCGCATGAGTGGGATGAAGTTGAAGGCCGTCATTTCCATGAGACCGCCCGAGAAGATGCCGACGATGCCAAAGAAGTTCATGGTCATGGCAAGGCAGGAGGATAGGACGGCGTAGAGCAAAAAGAGTCCGGGATAGGTGAACATAAAGAGAAACTCGAGCGGCTCGGTGACGCCGCAGACCACCGAGGCGACGATGGCGGGCAAAAGGATGACCTTAAGGCCGGCGCGGCGTTCGGGTTTGGCGGTGAAATAGAATGCTGCCGCGATGGCGGGAAGGCCAAAGAGCTTGCCCCAGCCGGTGGCGGTAAAACCTGCCCAGGGCGCAAGTTCATTTAAAGGGCGCGTGCTATGGGAGAGAATGGGGAGCAGGTTGGTCCACGTGGCGTAAATACCGTCGTGAATGACCAGATTGTCGTAATAGATGGGCATATAGAGCAGATGGTGCAGCCCCATGGGCTCGAGCGCTCGCTCCAAAAACACAAAGATGCCCACGCCGAAGGGGCCGACGCCCGCAAGTGCGTGGCGCAGCGTTTCGGTCACAGCGTATGCGAAGGGCACGATGGCGGCCGAGATGGCGGCAAGGGCAAACACGGCAAAAAAGCTGATGAGGTAGACCAGCGAGGAACCCGAGAAGGTGCCGAGCCAATCGGGAACCTTGGCATCGTAGAAGTGGTCATGGATGGCGACGACGGTTGCCGACACCGCCAGCGGGCCGATAATGCCGGTGTCGAGCGTCTTGATGCCGTCGATGACGGTGATACCGCTGGCGGGGGTCAAAGATGATGGGTACTTAAGCCCAAGGTTGTCGCCGCTCAGCTTAATGATCTCGCTCAAAAAGAAGCAATAGGCAAAATAGGCCACGAGTGCCTCGAGGCAGCAGCGCGCCGGTTGCTTTTGGGCAAGACCGATAGGCAGCGCTACGGCAAAAAGGAGCGGGAGACGTTTAAAGACCGTCCACGAGCCGCGCTGGATGATGGTCCAGAAAACGTACCAAGGGGTTCCGTATACGGCGAGGTCACCGACGATGTCTACGGTCGTGGCGAGGGCGGAGATGCCGACCATGAGGCCTGATATAGAAAACAGCATGGCGGGCGCGAACATGGCTCCGCCAAAACGTTGGATTTTCTGCAGCATAATATGCCTTCCGGATGCAACATGCTGTGCGAGCAAGAACGTTTAAACAATGAACTCATTGTAGAGGACTGGCTGCTTGCCGCATTGACGGTTTTGATTCGGTCCGATTTGGGTTTCGGGGGAACCGTCGACGGTAAATAATCCGTGCTTTACCGATAATCGGTTTAAACAACTTTAAGAAATGCTATCGTGCCTAGCCATACATATTCATTAGAGGTGAAATCATGCCAAAAGCGATTTACGAAGGAATCTACCGCGAGATCCGTTCGCGCATCATCAACGGGACCTATGCGTTTCAGGAGATGCTGCCAACCGAAGCCGAGCTGACCGCGGAGTTTGGCTGCACGCGCAATACCGTTCGACGCGCCTTGAGCATGCTGGCCGACCAGATGTTTGTGCAGCCTATACACGGTAAGGGCGTGCGCGTTATTTGGCTTAAGGGCGAAACCGACATGCTGGGCGCACTCGAAGAGGTTGAGTCGTTTGGCGAGTTCGCAAAACGCAACAATGCCGTCGCATCGACCGAGGTCAAGTCTTTTGAACATTTGATTTGCACTGAGCAACTCTCTCGTCGCCTGGGCTTTAAGGCGGGCGAGGAGCTGATTCGCGTAGTGCGTGTCCGAAGCCTCAACGGCAGCGCGCGCCAAGTGGACCATGGCTACTTTTTGGCGTCGATCGCCAAGGGCCTGACCCCCGAGATCGCGGCGGATTCTATCTACGGCTATCTGGAGCACAAGCGCGGCGTCAAAGTGATGGCGAGCCGTCGTACGGTGAGTGTCGAGCTCGCCAACGATGAGGACTGCAGCTATCTGGACCTTGGCAAGTACAACTGCGTCGCCGTCATGGAGAGCCAGTCGTACACCTCGGACGGCATCTTGTTCGAGGTCACGCATGCCCGCACACACCCCGAGATCTTCCATTACCGCGTCAATTCCAAGCGATAGCCGGCTAGCTCGCAGCCTGACGAGACTCATGCCCTCAAAGCGAAAACGCCCGGTCAAACCGACGATGCATCGGCTTGATCGGGCGTTTTCTCTGCATTAGATAACAAATAATTGTTTATACAAAACTTGTCAAGTATCAAGTTGAAATTACCGTTCACCGAAGTTTTTCTACCGCTCTAGTAATACTTGTTCAAACAACTAGCCAAATAGCGTATTGTACAAATCAGCAAAAGGGGCAAAGTCCCCGAGCCAATCTCCGAAGGCGGCGGCAAAGGGTGCCGCCACGGTGTGAAAGGGTGGATTGTAATGAAGAACGAAATGAGCAGAAGGCAGTTCCTGGGCTTTGCTGGTTCCGCGGCTGCGGTTCTTGGTCTGGGTCTCGTGGGCTGCGGTGGTTCTGCCGGCTCCGGCTCCTCTGCTTCTGGTGACGCTGCCGAGGTCTACTTCCTCCAGTTCAAGCCCGAGGTCGACAAGGAGTGGAAGGAGATCGCCAAGGCGTACAAGAAGGAGAAGGGCGTCGAGGTCAAGATCGTGACCGCCGCCTCCAACACCTACGAGGAGAAGCTCAAGTCCGAGATGTCCAAGAGCTCCGCTCCGACGCTGTTCCAGGTCAACGGCCCCACCGGCCTTAAGAACTGGAAGGACTACTGCGCCGATCTTTCCGACACCAAGCTCCGCGGCGAGCTCATCGACGACTCCCTGGCGCTGCAGTCCGACGGCAAGGATCTGGGTATCGACTGGGTTCAGGAGAGCTACGGCATCATCTACAACAAGGAGCTCCTCGAGAAGGCCGGCTACAAGGCCGAGGACATCAACTCCTTCGACAAGCTGAAGGCTTGCGCCGATGACATCCAGGCCCGCAAGGACGAGCTCGGCGTTGACGGTGCCTTCACTTCCGCCGGTATGGATGACTCCTCCAGCTGGCGCTACACCACGCACCTCGCCAACCTCCCGCTCTACTACGAGTTCGAGAAGGAGCACAATCAGGAGGACGACGAGATCAAGGGCGAGTATCTCGACAACTTTAAGCAGATCTTCGACCTGTATATCACCGACTCCACCTGCGATCCTTCGCAGCTCGCCTCCAAGACCGGTGACGACGCCACCAACGAGTTCGCAACCGGCAAGGCCGTCTTCTACCAGAACGGCTCTTGGGCCTACGCCGACCTCACCAAGGCCGGTATGACCGACGACCAGCTCGGCATGCTGCCGATCTACATCGGCGTCGACGGCGAGGAGAACCAGGGCCTGTGCTCCGGCGGCGAGAACTACTGGTGCGTCAGCTCCCAGGCTTCCGAGGATGCCCAGAAGGCCACCGAGGACTTCATGTATTGGTGCGTCACTTCTGACACCGCCACCAGCATCATCGCTGACAAGATGGGTCTGACCGCCCCGTTCAAGAGCGCTAAGGAGACCACCAACGTCTTCTCGCAGCAGGCCGTTGCTATGGCCAAGGACGGCAAGAAGACCGTCGCTTGGGACTTCGTTTACATCCCCTCCGAGGAGTGGAAGAAGAACCTCAAGCAGGCTCTCATCGCTTATGCTGCCGACAACACCAAGTGGGACGGCGTCAAGAACGCCTTCGTCGATGGCTGGAAGACCGAGAAGGCTGCTTCCGAGTAAGCAGTTGCTGCCCAAGCTATCTGATTAGCGACAGGGGGCGGGCAGACGTAGGTTTGCCCGCCCCCTGCATATTGAAAGGACCCTTCTATGGGCAAAGCACTCAAGCGCTGGTGGCCGCTCTTTATGCTGCCCACGTGCCTGGCGTTTATGATCGGGTTCGTGATTCCCTTTATCCAGGGTTTCTATCTCTCGTTCTGCCAGTTTATTACCATCAATAACGCGCACTTTGTCGGTATCGAGAACTACGTGCGCGCACTGTCCGATCCGCAGTTCTCCACGTCGTTCTTCTTTACCGTGGCGTTTGCCTTCCTGTCGACGGTGCTCATCAACGTGATCGCGCTGGCCATTGCGCAGGCGCTCACTCGCAAGGCGCTCAAGGGCACCAACATCTTCCGTACGATTTTCTTTATGCCTAACCTGATTGGCGGCATTGTACTGGGTTACATTTGGCAGATTCTGATCAACTGCCTGCTCTCCAACGTGGGTGCCCAGCTTATCGCCCTCAACTCCGCCGCTGGCTTCTGGGGCCTTATCATCCTGACCCTGTGGCAACAGGTCGGCTACATGATGATCATCTACATCGCCGGTCTGCAGTCCATTCCGTCTGACTACATCGAGGCCGCCAAGGTCGATGGCGCTACGGCATGGCAGACGTTTTGGAAGGTTAAGATCCCCAACCTGATGCCGACCATCACCATCTGCCTGTTCCTGTCCATCACCAACGGCTTTAAGCTGTTCGACCAGAACCTCGCCCTTACCGGTGGCGCCCCGGCGCACTCCACCGAGATGCTCGCCCTGAACATCTACAACACGTTCTATTCGCGTGCTGGCATCGCATGGCAGGGCATCGGTCAGGCCAAGGCAGTTATCTTCTGCATCCTGGTTGTCGCTATTTCTATGATCCAGCTTAAGGCCACGAGGTCCAAGGAGGTGCAGCAGTAATGAAACGCGATAAGGCTATCAACCGCGCGCTCTCGATCTTCTTTACGATCCTGTCGCTCGCATGGATCTACCCCGTGTTCATGATTGCGCTCAATTCCTTTAAGAAAGCGACCGCAATCAGCACCACCACGGCGTTCGATCTGCTCACGCCCGAGACGTTCAACGGCCTCGCAAACTACGTGCACGCTCTGAACGAGCAGGGCTTTGCCTCGGCGTTTATGTACTCGCTTATCATCACGGTCACGTCGGTCGTGCTGATTCTGGTGTGCTGCTCCATGTGCGCTTGGTACGTGGTGCGCGTCAACAGCAAGATCTCGAACTTCTTCTATTACCTGTTCGTCTTCTCGATGGTCGTACCGTTCCAGATGCTCATGTTCACGCTGTCCAACCTCGCGGACCGCATCGGCTTTAACACGCCGTTTAACATCTGCTTCATCTACCTTGGTTTTGGCGCGGGCCTCGCGGTCTTTATGTTCGCCGGCTTCGTCAAGAACATCCCGCTCGAGATTGAGGAAGCGGCCATGATCGACGGCTGCAACCCGGTCCAAGTGTTCTTTAAGATCGTCCTTCCCATTATGAAGCCCACCTATCTTTCGGTCGGCATCCTTGAGACCATGTGGGTCTGGAACGACTATCTGCTGCCCTACCTTACGCTCGACTCCACCAAGTACAAGACCATTCCTATCTTGATCCAGTACTTCCGTGGCGGCTATGGCCACGTCGAGCTCGGCCCCATGATGGCGTGCATCATGATGGTCGTCATCCCCATCGTCATCATGTACATCCTCTGCCAGAAGTACATCATCGACGGTGTGGTGGCAGGTGCCGTCAAGGGCTGATGCCGTAACTGTTTTGCAAGTTTTGGCGGCGCCTCTCAGCGCGGCGCCGCGTATCGAAAGGTAAAGACATGGCCGAGATCGTTCTCAAACATGTTCAGAAGGTGTATCCCAACAACGAGTCCAAAAAGAAGGGCTTCTTTGGCAAAAAGAAGAAGACCGAGGAGAAGAAGCACAACCTCAAGGTTACCGAGGACGGTGTGCTCGCTGTAGAGGACTTCAACCTCACCGTTCACGACCAGGAGTTCATCGTCCTCGTTGGCCCCTCTGGCTGCGGTAAGTCCACGACGATGCGCATGGTCGCTGGCCTGGAGGACATCACTTCGGGCGACGTGCTCATCGACGGCAAGCGCGTCAACGACGTGGCGCCCAAGGACCGCGATATCGCCATGGTGTTCCAGAGCTATGCTCTGTACCCCAATATGACGGTGTACGAGAACATGGCGTTTACGCTTGAGCTCAAGAAGGTCCCCAAGGACGAGATCGACCGCAAGGTTCGCTCCGCTGCCGAGATCCTGGGTATTACCGAGTACCTTGACCGTAAGCCCAAGGCGCTCTCCGGCGGCCAGCGTCAGCGTGTCGCCATCGGCCGCGCCATCGTGCGTGACCCCAAGGTCTTCCTGATGGACGAGCCCCTGTCCAACCTGGATGCCAAGCTGCGTAACCAGATGCGCGCCGAGCTCATTAAGCTGCGTCACGAGATCAAGGGCACCTTCATCTACGTTACCCACGACCAGACCGAGGCTATGACCCTCGGCGATCGCATCGTGGTCATGAAGGACGGCGTCGTCCAGCAGATCGCCACGCCGCAGGAGGTCTTCAACCATCCCGCGAACATCTTCGTCGCCGGCTTTATCGGCGTGCCGCAGATGAACTTCTTCGATGCCCAGCTGGTGCGCTCGGGCAACGGCTTTACGGTCAAGACCGAGGATATGAACGTGGCGCTCGCCCCCGAGACCTGCGCTCAGCTTGCTCTCAACTGGGACGGCGGCGACGTGAAGGAGATTACGGCCGGTGTGCGTCCCGAGCAGATCCTGCTTGCCGACAAGGGCGAGGAGGGTGCGCTCCAGGGCACCGTCGAGGTGACCGAGCTCATGGGCTCGACCGAGCATGTCCACGTGACTGCTCCCGACGGCCAGTTTGTCCTGATTATCCCCGTCGTCGACCTCGAGGCCAAGGGCGCGCTCAAGGCGGGCGACCCCATCTGGTTCAAGTTTGAGAAGAACGCGACCCACCTCTTCGATAAGGTCTCTGGCAAGAACCTTATCTAGGCCCGGTGCAACCAGGCCCTTCCTTTGGGCGACTGCGGTATTGCCATCCTTTTGCCGCGGTCACATATAAGGCTCCCCTCCCGTCCACTGGGCGAGAGGGGAGCCTTTCTTTGTGTTGGGACTGTCTGACCGGTCGTTTGTCTCGATCTGTAACGGATAGGGCCGATTTCGGACGTTAGATGTTACAGATCGAGACGGTTCCGCTGAGCTAACCATTTCATCTAAATCTGTAACACCAAAGGCGAATTTCACCTGCTAGATGTTACAGATTGAGATAAACCCAAGGGGAGGGGCCGGTATGTCTCAATCTGTAACGGCTGGGACCGTTTTGGTTGAGTAGTTGTTATGGATCGAGATTGTTTGGCCGAGTCGGATCACAGGGTAACGTGCGGGCACAAAAAACGGAGCCGCGTTGCCGTGGCTCCGTTTTCAAGAGGATGGGCGATGAAACCGAATTAGCTCAGGTGCCAGATCTCGTCGTTGTACTGGGAGATCGTACGGTCGGACGAGAAGGTGCCGGCGTTGGCGATATTGATGAGCGCCTTGCGCATCCAGGCGTCCTGGTCCTCGTAGTCGGCCAGCACGCGCTCCTTGGTCTGGATGTACTCCTCAATGTCGAGCAGGGCCATAAACCAGTCCTTGCCCTTAATGTCGTCGTGCAGGCGCTGCAGGCGCTCGGCGTTGCCGGTTGCCATAAAGGCCGGGTTGGTGATGAAGTCCACCAGCAGTTTAATGCCGGGCTTGCGGTAGAGCGCACCGGCGTTGTAGGTGCCGTCGGCGTAGAGCTGCTCGACCTGTTTGGACGAGGCACCAAAGGTATAGATGTTCTCGTCGCCCACGAGCTCGGCAATCTCCACGTTGGCACCGTCGAGCGTGCACAGGGTTAGGGCGCCGTTGAGCATGAACTTCATGTTGGAGGTGCCGCTCGCCTCCTTGGAGGCCAGGCTGATCTGCTCGGAGATGTCAGCGGCGGGGATCACGCGCTCGGCGGCGGTGACGTTGTAGTTCTCGATCATGACAACCTGCAGGTAGGGAGCCACGTCGGGGTCGTTTGCAATCCACTGCGACAGCGTCAGGATCAGATGGATGATGTCCTGCGCGATAGTGTAGGCAGGCGCCGCCTTGCCGCCAAAGATGATGGTGACAGGGTGCTTAGGCCTGTTGCCGTTCTTGATATCGAAGTACTTCCAGATGATGTAGAGCGCGAGCATCTGCTGGCGCTTGTACTCGTGGATGCGCTTGACCTGGACGTCGATGATGGCGTTGGAGGGAATGGTCACGCCCTGCTCGAGCGCCATGAACTGGCGCATGATGGCCTTGGCCTCGACCTTGGTGGCGGCCAGGCGCTCAAGAACGTCCTTGTCGTCGGCGAACTTGGCGAGTTTGCTCAGATCGCCGGTGCTGCGCCAGTCGGTGCCGATTACATCGTCGAGCAGGCTGGCGAGCGCGGGGTTGGCCCCATGGATCCAGCGGCGGAAGGTGATGCCGTTGGTCTTGTTGGAGAACTTCTCGGGATAGATCTCGTAGAACGGATGAAGCTCGGTGTCCTCCAGGATCTTGGTGTGGAGGGCGGCTACGCCGTTGATGGAGAAGCCAAAGTGGATGTCCATGTGGGCCATGTGGACGGTGTCGTGCTCGTCGATGATGGCGACGCGCGGGTCATCGTGCTCGGCTTTCGCGATCTCATCGAGCTTGACGATAATGTCGGCGATGGCAGGGGAGACCTTCTGCAGGCTGGCGAGCGGCCACTTCTCGAGCGCCTCGGCAAGGATCGTGTGGTTAGTGTAGGCGACCATGGAGCGTACGATGGTCACGGCCTCGTCAAACTCGATGCCATGCTCGGTGGTGAGCAAGCGAATGAGCTCGGGGATGACCATGGTGGGGTGCGTGTCGTTAATTTGGACCACGGCGTAGTCGGCCAGATCGTGCAGGTTGCTGCCGCGCTCGACGGCCTCGTCGATCAGGAGCTGGGCGGCGTTGCTCACCATGAAGTACTCCTGATAGATGCGAAGTAGGCGGCCCTGCTCGTCGGAATCGTCGGGGTAGAGGAACAAGGTGAGGTTCTTGGCGATCTCGGTCTTGTCGAAGTCGATGGAGCAGCCGGGGACCAGGCCGTCGTCGACGCTCGCCAGGTCGAACAGGCGCAGGCGGTTTTTGGTGGGCTGGTCGTAACCGGGCACATCGATGTTGACGAGCTTGGAGGTAACGGCAAAATCGCCGAACTCGACGGTGTAGGAGCGGTCGTCGTCGACTAGGATGTCCTGCTCACCGAGCCACTCGTCGGGGACGGCCTTCTGCTGGTTGTCGACAAAGCGCTGACGGAACAGACCGTAGTGATAGTTGAGGCCCACGCCATCGCCGGTCAAGCCCAGCGTGGCGATGGAATCCAGGAAGCACGCGGCCAGGCGGCCCAGGCCGCCGTTGCCGAGCGACGGCTCGACCTCGAATTCCTCGATCTTGTTGAGGTCGTGGCCTGCGGCGGTGAGCTGGTCCTTAACCTCGTCGTAGATGCCGAGGTCGATCATGTTGTTGATGAGCAGCTTGCCGATCAAAAATTCGGCGGAAATGTAATAGAGCTTTTTCTTGCCGTTGTTGAGCGGGCAGGTGGCGGAGCGCTCCTGCACGAGTTTGACCAGCAGCTTGTAAATGCGACGGTCGTCGAGCTGCTCGAGCGAGGTGCCAAAAGACTGCTCGGCGAGTTCCATGAGGTTAATTTGGGGCATGTTTCCTCCTGTAATGGGTTGATTACATGTCTGCAATTCATAAGAATCCCGCGCGAGGGGATTGGGGTGGCCTCGCGCGGGTAAGCAAGCGCGTCCGCACGGTGGGGAGGGGTCGGGCGCGGTAGCTCCTATTGAGGAAGCTCGATTTCGGCTTCCGACGGGATGCGGAAGTAGGTCTCGGTCCAGTCGGTGAGTTTGTGCTCGAGCTCGCGGGTGATGGCGCCATCGAGCATGCGCCAGGTCCAGTTGCCGCCCAGCGTGGCAGGGGTGTTGATGCGCGCCTCGTTGCCCAAGTTGAGCAGGTCCTGCATGGTGTAGATGCACGTGTCGCTCACGCTGGCTGCGATGGTTCGGTTGAGCGCGTCGGCGATGGGTTCGCCGGCCTGCTGATGGGTGTACAGGGCTGTCTGCTCGCGCTGACGCGGGGTAGCCGTTCCTTCAAACCAGCCGCGTGCCGTCTCGTTGTCGTGAGTGCCCACGTAGGCGACGGTGTTGGCAATGTAGTTGTGCGGCAGGTAGTACGAGTTGGTGCCCTCAAAGGCAAACTGCAGGATCTTCATGCCGGGGAAGCCCGAGTTGTCGCGCATATCGATGACGCCGGGGGTGAGGAAGCCCAGGTCCTCGGCGATGATGGGCAGCGTGCCGAGCTTTTCCTCGAGTGTCTTGAAGAGCTTGAGGCCGGGACCCTGCGTCCACGAACCGTAGGACGAATCAGGCGAGGAGAACGGCACCTCCCAATAGGCCTCGAAGCCGCGGAAGTGATCCAGGCGGATGACGTCGTACATGTCGAGGGCGGCGCGAATGCGGCCCTCCCACCAGGAGAAGCCGTCGGCCTCCATGGCGTCCCAGTCGTAGATGGGGTTGCCCCAGTACTGGCCGGTGGCCGAGAACTGGTCGGGCGGCGTGCCGGCGACGCTCACGGGATTGCCGGCGGCGTCGATCTTAAAGAGCTCAGGTGTCGCCCACATCTCGACGGAGTCACGCGAGACATAGATGGGCAGGTCGCCGATGATGAGAATGTCGCGCTCGTTGGCATAGGCCTTGAGGCGGCTCCACTGGCGATCGAAGAAGTACTGCGTCATCTGGTGGTAGAGCATACGCGCCGGATGGTCGGCGCAGACCTTGGCGGAAGCCTCGCCGCGGGTGCGGAGCTCCGCGGGCCACTCCCAAAACGCCTTGAGACCGCACTCCTCTTTGACGGTCATGAACTCACAGTAGGGGATGAGCCAGTCCTCGTTGGCCTGGATAAAGTCATCGAAATCGGCCGGCTTGTCGGCAGCAAAGCGCTCGGCGGCGCGGTCGAGAATCTGACGGCGGCCGCCAAAGATAGCACCGTAGTCGACATTGCTGGGGTCGGATCCCAGATACACGCCATCGATATCGCGCTGCTCCAGATACCCTGCCTCGATAAGCTCGGCAAAGTCGATAAAGTTGGGGTTGCCTGCGCGGGCCGAGAACGACTGATAGGGCGAATCGCCATAGCTGGTCGTCGTAAGGGGCAGAATCTGCCAGTAATGTTGTTTGCACGAGGCGAGAAAATCGACGAAGTCGTAGGCATTCCGGCCAAAGCCGCCGATTCCGTATGGTCCGGGCAGAGACGAGACGGGCATGAGGACGCCGCTTGCACGCTCCATGAATGCGCTCACCAACCTTCTTGTTGTGGGGTCGGCCTGCCGATGGGTATGCAGTCCGCCTCCGATGTTCTGATTCGATACGCCTATTGTAAAACATGTTGTTTAAACATGTACAGGCAAGATAAAAAAGTTGGTCGATTTTCGGCGAATGGCTACATGCCATGAAAAAGCCCCGACCTCACAACGTGAGATCGGGGCAAGAACGGTATGTAGGTTTTTTCTACTCGGCGTCGGCGAAGCCGTTGGGGTTGTGGCTCTGCCAGTTCCAGCTATCGCGGCACATGTCCGCGATGTCGTACTGGGCCTTCCAGCCCATCATGCGCTCGGCCTTGGAGGCATCGCACCAGTTGGCAGCGATGTCGCCGGCGCGGCGCTCGCGGATCACGTAGGGCAGCTCCTTGCCACAAGCCTTGGAGAAGGCGGCGACGACCTCGAGTACCGAGGTGCCGGTGCCGGTGCCCAGGTTAAAGATCTCGACGCCGGTCTTGCCGTTCATCCAGTTAAGGGCGGCAACGTGACCAGAGGCCAGATCGCACACGTGGATGTAGTCGCGCACGCCGGTGCCGTCGGGGGTGGGGTAGTCGTTGCCAAAGACCTGAACGGCCTCGAGCTTGCCCACGGCGACCTGGGCGACATAGGGCACCAGGTTGTTGGGGATGCCCTTGGGGTCCTCGCCGATCAGGCCCGACGGATGAGCGCCGATGGGGTTGAAGTAACGGAGCAGCACGACGTCCCACTCGGGGTCGGCGGTGTGGACGTCCATAAGGATCTGCTCGATCATCCACTTGGTCCAGCCATAGGGGTTGGTTGCGGGCTTCTTGGGGTCTTCCTCGGTGACGGGCGGGTTGTCCGGGTCGCCGTAGACGGTCGAGGAGCTCGAGAAGATGATGGACTTGCAACCATGGTTGCGCATGACGTCGATGAGCACCAGGGTGTTCTCGATGTTGTTGTGGTAGTACTCGACGGGCTTGCTCACCGACTCGCCGACGGCCTTAAAGCCGGCAAAGTGGATGACACGGTCGATCTGATGGGTATCGAAGATCTTGTTCATCGCATCGCGGTCGAGCACGTTGGCCTCGTAGAAGGTGAGGTTCTTGGCGGCCTCGTCGCCCACGATGGTCTTGACGCGGTCGACGGCGACGGCGCTGGAGTTGGAGAGATCATCGACGATGACGACCTGGTAGCCACCCTCGAGCAGCTGAACGACGGTGTGCGAGCCGATAAAGCCGGCGCCACCGGTAACGAGGACGCAGGTGTCTTTGGGGTCGAGTGCTTTGGACATGTAGTCTCCTATCGAATCAGGAACACTTCTAGAGGGGAGTATAGCGCAGGCGGGGACGCCCAAATGGTGCACTGTAGGAAAAGCAGAGGATTATGTTAACGTACTCATATAAGAGCTTGCTCAATTGTTACCTCAAATTTGACAATTGCTTACGAGCCGCCGACCTTGTAGTTTCCTGCCGTTCGTGGAAATCGTTGGGACGCGCCATATGTACGCTAATATGTATGAGTTGAGCGACATATAAATAAGCATGTAACGGAGTACATATGTCACCAAACAGCGATTCCATCCTTTCCCAGGAGCTCTCGCGCCGCACTGCCCTTAAGGCCCTGTTCGGCGCCGCTTCTGCGGCAGTTCTTTTTGGCCTGCCCACTCGCGCCCATGCGGCGGAGGCTTCCAAAGAAACCACCGATAAACTGAATGCCGCCCAGGCCCAACTCGACGAGGTTCAGGCCCAGCTCGACAGCATCGCAAATGAGTATGCGGCGCTGGCCAACAAGAATGCCCAGACCCTCAACGACATCGAGAATGTCCAGGGCAAGATTGACGACACGCAGTCCCAGATCGATGAAAAGAAGGCCGAGCTCAAGAAGAAGCGCAACGACCTTTCCGATCGCGTGGCCGCCAGCTACAAGTCCGGCGGTACGAATATCCTGTCGCTGCTGCTGGCCTCTGGCTCGTTTGAGGAACTCGTCGCCAACGCGCATTACGTTGAGAAGATCAACAAGAGCGACCGCGATGCCATCGAGGATATCCAGACGATTCAGGCTGAGCTCGACGCGCAGAAGACCGAGCTCGAAGCACAAAAGGCCAACCTGGAGAAACTCAAGGACCAGCAGACGGCTCAGATGCAGGATATGCAGGCCAAGCAGCAAGAAGTCCAGACCGTGCTGAACGGTCTTTCCGACGACGTCAAGGAACTCATGGCTCAGCGCGATTCCGAGATTCTCGCTGCCGCCCAGGCCGAGGAGGCCGCTAGGAAGGCCGCCGCTGCCGCGGCCGCCGCGAACAAGAACAATTCCTACTCGGGTGGTTCGAGCTCGGGCGGTGGATCGTATGCGCCCGGAACTCCGCAGCAGAATGCCGGCTCGGGCAAGCAGCAGGCCGTCGTCAACGCGTGCTACTCCACGCCTTCGCCGGGTCAGAACTGGTGCGCGGCGTGGGTTACCAATGTCTTCCGCAATGCCGGCGTGGGCTATTTTGGCGGCAACGCGTGTGACATGTTCAACGCCTGGTGCTATAGCTCCGACCGCTCGGCGCTGCAGGTGGGCATGATCGTGGCCGATTCCTCGCACAGCGGCACGGGTGCTCCGGGCCTTATCTACGGTCATGTGGGTATCTACGTTGGCGGCGGCATCGTAATGAGCAACGAGGGCGCCATTACGTCTAAGTCGCT
The DNA here is from genome assembly GCF_040092305.1 of Collinsella sp. CLA-ER-H6. Classification (NCBI taxonomy): domain Bacteria; kingdom Bacillati; phylum Actinomycetota; class Coriobacteriia; order Coriobacteriales; family Coriobacteriaceae; genus Collinsella; species Collinsella sp. CLA-ER-H6. Next base: position 9,058 of record NZ_JBBNLS010000022.1, on the reverse strand, counting down.
TGACTCGTTTATTAGTTTCTATGGTACTGGCTCTGGCGTGCGTTGGGGCTGGCTTGGCGGTATTGCGCTGTCGTAACTGCGGCTTGGTCCGGGACAGTCCGAGAGGCATAAGGTTGCCTGCTCGGGCAGTCCTGCTCGCACGGAGAGCACATTAAGTGCTCTCCGGCTCGTGCGGAACTCGCGATCAACCTTATGCCTCTCGGACTGTCCCGGCCCTCTCGGGTCCTGAGCGCGACACACCGGACTGGGTTATCTGAATAAATATGGTGAAGGCCCCTTTCGGGGCCTTCTTTTTATAAAAATTCGCCTACTCGGTGGACTTCGGGTTCTAGGTCTACGTCGAACTGCTCTTTGACTTTGGCTTGGATGTCGCGGATGAGTTCGTCGACGTCGGCGGCGGTGGCGTGGTCGGCGTTGACGATAAAGCCGCAGTGCTTTTCGCTTACCTGCGCGCCGCCAACGGCGTGTCCTCGCAGGCCGGCATCCATGATGAGCTTGCCGGCAAAGTAACCCTCGGGGCGCTTGAAGGTGGAGCCGGCACTCGGCATGTTGAGCGGTTGCTTGTCCTCGCGACGCTGACGGTAGTCGTCCATGTCGGCCTTGATCATCGCGGCGTTGCCCGGGGCGAGATTGAAAGTGGCCGAAAGCACGATAAAGCCGTCGTCGGCGATGCGGCTCTTGCGATAGCCCAGGTTGAGCTCGTCGGCATCGAATTCGATGATGTTGCCGCTACCGCGGGTGCCGTCGTCGAGCTGGCGAGCGGGTTTGTAGACGCGCACGGACTCCAGCACATCGGCCATGCAGGCACCGTAGGCACCGGCGTTCATGTAGCAGGCGCCGCCGACCGATCCGGGGATACCCGAGATGGGCTCCATACCGGTGAGACCGGCCTCGGCTGCCGCCGCGGCGACGTCAGAAAGCAAGGCGCCGGCTGCTGCCGTGACATGCGTGCCGTCGACCGTAATGTCGGAGAGGCCCTTGCCCAGCGCTACGACGACGCCGCGGATGCCCTTGTCACCGACGAGCAAGTCGGAGCCGTTGCCCACGATGGTGAGTGGCAGATCGCAGCGATAACAGGTATCGAGCGTGGCGACGAGGCCCTGCTCGGTGTCGGGCGTGACGAAGACATCGGCCGGGCCGCCGATCTTAAACGTGGTGTGCTCGCGCATGGGCTCGCTCATGAGTACGTTGTCCTCGCCGGCAACGCCGGCGAGCGCGCAAAGCAGGTCCTCGTTAAAAAAGTCGTTCTCGTGCATACGAATATCCGCCTTTTGGTGGTTGTTGTCATCGATCGATTGCAATATACCCCACCTGGACGGATTTGGTGCGCTGGCGGCGATAAAACAGCCGTCCACCGGATTGGTAAAGTGTTTATCACCGAGGTAGATGGGCAGTCGCTATACTTTCAAGAGATTGCGCGTAAACCCGGAAGGAGCGAGATGGCCAACAAAGTCACCCTCAAGCAGATCGCCCAGGAGGTGGGGCTTTCCCCTTCGTCGGTCTCGCTTGTTCTCAATAATCGGCCCTGTCGCATCTCGGAAGAAAACCGCAGGCTCATCAAGGAGGTTGCGGCGCGCAACCACTATGTTCCTAACCAGATCGCGCGCAGCCTGGTCATGCGCGAGTCGCGCACCTTAGGCCTGATCGTTCCCAATATCGAGAGTCGCTTTTTTGCCTCGCTCGCCGGCAGCTTGGAAAAGCGCTGCCGCGAGGACGGCTATGCACTCTTTATTACCAGCTCGGGTGGAAGCGCCGATGACGATCTGGAACTGCTACGCCAGCTGGTGACGCGCGGCGTCGACGGCGTCTTTCTGGTGGTGGGTGACGAGTTCTCCGACGATCGCGCCCTGCGCGAGGAAGTGAGCCATCTGCCTATCCCTGCCGTGATGGTCGACCGTGCCATTGAGGGACTCGAGTGCGACAAGGTGATGTTCGACCACGAGATGGGCGGCTACATGGCTACGCGGTATCTGATCGAGCAGGGTCATCGCCGCATCGCCTGTCTGGTTAACGCGCGTCGCTCCAATACGGGCCGCAAGCGACTCGCCGGTTACGAGCGCGCGCTGCGCGAGGTGGGACTGCCCATCGACGCGCGCCTGGAGTTTGAGAGCGAATATTACATCCCGAGCGCCTACGAGGCCTCGGAGGCCGTGCTTGCAACCGATGCCACCGCCGTGTTTGCAAGCTCGGATAACATTGCCCTCGGTCTGCTCAAGCGCTTGCACGAGATGGGGAAGAGCATCCCAGGCGATATCTCGGTCGTAAGCTATGACAACTCGGCGGCCGACGTTCTCTTTGAGCCGGCGCTGACTGCGATTGAGCAGGATCCCGGTGTCCTTGCGGAGCATGCTTTTGCCTGCATGTCCAAGCGTCTTGCCGGTAGGGGCGGTAGACGTGCCGAAGAGGTCGTTCTGGAACCGGCGCTTATCGTGAAGGGCAGTGTGCTTGATCTTACCGAATATAGCTAAGCGCACTTGTTTGTTTGCATAGATTGCATGCGGAGTGTCCGCTATTTGCCGGCGGGGCCGGGGAGGCATACTTTGTTTTGAGAAGTTCGCGGAGCCCACTTCTCAAAACAAAGTATACCTCCCCGGCCCTCGTCCGTGAACTTTTCCGCTGGGCGAGCCATAGACGCCGCGTACCGATAGGGTAAGGCAGCGGCTTGAAATTGGTGCTATATTCAGCTTGAGTTGTTTAATGCTAGTACGGGAGGCTGATATGGGGCTGTTCAAGAAGAAAAACCCGCAGGATGCCTTTGATCCCGATGTGTTTACCATCACGGATACGATTTTGGACCCGCCGCGGTTTACGTTTTTGCCGGCTATCTACCAGGATGCCACGCGCCGCAAGTGGGCCGTGCGTCAGCGCGGTGCGACCCCGAGGATTTTTGACTATGCGGACGTGTTGCAGTGCGAAGTGGCCGAGGCGGGCGATCCGGAGGCCGAGGAAGTGGCCTCAAAACAGGAATTTGCCCAGCGTATCCTGGCAAATCCTGCCAAGGCGGCGAAAATAAACGCTGCCAAGCGTAATATGTGTCTTGGTATGGGCGTTGTTGTGGCGGTTCAGACGGGAAAAGACGAGGTTTCCAAATTAGAGATTCCCGTTATGACCGACGAAGTCAAACGCGATTCAAGTCTATATAAGTCGTATCGGAATGTCGCCGAGAAGATCAAGGCCGAATTTGATGCCATGGGAGGGCTGGTCTAATTTTGGCGGCATACGTTTCTGAATGAGGAGTCTGTGCAATGGCAGGCGAATCTTATGCAATTCCCCCCAAAGATCGTGCTGTTGAGGGAATTCTTTGGTATATCCAGCACCACCAGCTTGCCGGCGGCGATCGCCTGCCGGCTGAGCGCGTGCTGTGCGAAGAGATTGGCGTTTCGCGTACGGCGTTACGCGCCGGTATCACGCGGCTCATCTCGTGTGGAACGCTCGAGAGCCGTCGCGGATCGGGTACGTATGTGTGTCCTCCCAAGCCGCTGAATATCTTCCAGGAAACGTATAACTTTTCCGATGCTGTGCGGACTGCCGGCCTGCACCCCTCTTCTCGTCTGGTTTCCACCGGGACCATCGAGGCGGATGAGGCGCTTGCCGACAAGCTTGGGGTGGCTGTGGGCGCTCCTTTACTCCGCATGCAGCGCATTCGACTTATAGAGGGCGAGCCGGCGTCAATCGAGACCGCTCACGTTAACCTGTCCCTGTGCCCCGCGCTTCCCGAGCACGATTTTGAGTGTGAGAGCCTTTACGATGTCTTGCTTAAAGAAGGTGGCGTGCGTGTTGAGCATGGACGTGAGCATATCTCCATCTCGCGTTTGAACGCCGAAGAGGCCGAGCTGCTCCAGCAAGAAGAGGGAACGCCGGTGTTCTATGAGAGCTCGATCGAATTTGATAAGGACATGCGTTTTGTGGAGCATTGCAAATCGGTGATTTTGCCCACAAAGTTCCGCTTTGCCGATAACGGCGAAGAGAACGGCATGAGGAGCGTGGCAGGTGAACAATGGCTGAAACAGTAGATGCCACCCCGGTTTATATGCGCATTCGACGCCGCATCGAGGAACGTATCGAGCGCGGTATATATCCCACGGGTTCCATGATTCCGTCCGAAAAAGACCTTGCCGAGGAATTTGGTACGACACGCTTGACCATCCGAAGCGCTGTCGATGAGCTGGTTCGGCGCGGGCAGATTCGCCGTGTTCGGGGAAAAGGTGCCTTTGTGGCGCAGAAAGTACCTGCTTTTTTTGAACGCACGGTCGGTTTCCGTGAATCGGTCCGTGCTTCGGGCGGCGAGCCGTCCGTCCGTATTCTCGCGCGTTCCAAGCGTTATGCGGGGCCATATTACGCCGACCTGTTTGGCATCGCCGAGGACGACCTGCTCTATTCCGTTCGACGCCTGAACTGCATAAACGGTAGCCCCGTATCGATTGAGACGGCGCTGATTCCCTGCCTGCTGTTCCCAACCATCGAAGATATTGACGTGTCGGTCTTCAGTTTGTACGAGACCTATGAGATGCTGGGCCGAAAGCCAGTCATGGCACAGGAAAAGCTCGATATCGAAGCGCTGGGCGCACGAGATGCCGGCCTCCTTGGACTGGAACAGGGCGATCTTGTTTTGCTTTTGGAATGCGTGAGCTATGACGCGAGCGGTCAGGCTATCGAGTATGTAAAGTCCTTCAATCGTGGCGATACGGGCGGCTACACCTATACGTACTAGCTGGTATTTTGTGAATAACGGCAGGGAAACTAACCAGTTTTGATCGTTGGGTCAGCTGTATATACAACCTTACAGGGCTCAAAATCGACCGTTCGCCGATGGGGATAAATTAATCGACAAAGAGGTATCAAAAAGACGTAACCTGTAACTGTGATTGGTATCAAATACTAATGATTTATTACGAGGTGAGACGATGAAGATGCTCGATTACGTTCAGCTTGCCCATGTGCGTATGGGGGAGAACCTCGAGCGTTCGTCTGAGCTGGTAGCGCAGCTCGTTGATATTTTCCAGTCCGGTTCTTTTGACGCGCTGCGCATCGTTGCTTCGGGTTCGTCGCGCCATGCCGCCGATTGCGCCCGCGATTACCTGCAAGATGCCCTGCAAATGCAGGTGTCCGTTGTGACGCCCGAGGCCTTCGTTGATTTTGAACACACCTATCCGCAGCATGCGCTCAACATCGCCGTCTCGCAGAGTGGCTATTCGACCAATACGATTGCGGCGCTCGATTACATGCGCGCACACGATATGGCTGCAGTTGCGCTCACGGCAAACGTCGAGGCGCCCATCAAGGAGCACGCTGACATCGTTCTTGACTACGGTGTGGGCGTCGAGTCGGTGGACTTTGTGACTCTGGGCGTTGAGGTTCTCGTTGAGTACCTGGTGCTCTTTGGTATCTACGGCGGTCAGGCGCGCGGAACGATTGACGCCAAGGGCGTTGCCCAGCGTCTTGACGACCTGCGCGAGGCTATCCATGCCAATGCCGTGATGTGCAAGACCGCCGAGGCATATGTCCAAGAACACATGCTCGAGCTTTCTGAGCACACGCCCGCCATGGTCGTCGGCAACGGCCCCAACTACGGTGTTGCCGAGGAGGCAGCGCTCAAGCTGAGCGAGACCATCAAGATTCCTGCCATGCATCACGAGGGCGAGGAGTTTGTTCACGGTCCCGAGATGCAGATCGTTCCGGGCTATCTGGTGTTTATCGTCGACGATCCGCAGGGGTCGGAGCGTCTTGCGAATATCGCCGATGCGCTATCGAATGTTACGACAAAAACGGTGCTGCTCACGGCCCATCCCAGGGGTAGGGCTCACGAGGTTGCGGTGCCTCAGGTGGCTCCGCTGCTCAGCGCAATTCCCAATCTCGTGTTCTTCCAGACGATTGCGGCGATGATCGCCGAACGTCTGAAGTCATGGGACGTGCACCCGTATCTCGATGCTGTCTCCAAGCAAATGGAGGTCAAGGCAGAGGGCTACGAAGAGTCAGTCAATGCGCTTAAGGCCAAAGCGGCCGAGCGTTACGGAATGTAAGCGGGTTTGATGCCCGTTGGCATGGGGGATGTGGAAACAACCCCAGAAAGGAGAGACAAATGAAGGAAACCGAGAAGATCGAGATCATGCATTTCGACCAGGAGGGCTATCTCGAGGACGGTAAGGCGCTCTACGAGACCGGCAAGAAGATGACCGCGCTCGCCGACAAGGTCGCCGACGAGGGCTATGACGCCGTGTTCCTGATGGGCGTCGGCGGCACCTGGGACGAGCTCATGCAGCTCGAGTACCTCATGAACAAGTTCGGCGACCGCGACCTCGAGGTCTACCTGATCCACGCCGCCGAGTGGAACGCCATGGGCCACAAGCGCATGACCGATAAGTCCGTCGTGCTGACCGCCTCCGAGTCCGGCACCACCCCCGAGGTCCTCGAGGCCGTCAAGAAGATGAAGGACATGGGCGTGCGCGTCTACGCCATGACCAAGCCCGAGGGCCCCATCGGCCAGGCTGTGGGTGCCGAGAACTGCGTCGCCATGGCTTCTGACCATGGTTCGGGCGGCTGCGAGAAGGGCTACTACCTCGCCGACTGCTTCGGCCTGCGCCTGCTCAACCGCCGCGGCTGCTTCCCCAAGTTCGATTTGTTTATCGAGCAGACCAAGGACATCTGGAAGGACATGCTCGACATCCGCAAGCGCTTCGAGCCGCGCGCCGAGGAGCTCGCCAAGAAGTACGCCCTGGCCCCCTACACCATGTTCATCGGCTCCGGCGCCCTGTGGGGCGAGACGATCCTGTTCTCGATGTGCATCCTCGAGGAGATGCAGTGGAAGCGCACCCGCTACATCACCTCGGCCGACTTCTTCCACGGCACCCTCGAGCTCGTGGAGCCCGGCGTCCCCGTGTTCCTGTTCATGGGCGAGGACGAGAACCGCAAGCTCGACGAGCGCGTCCGCGCCTTCCTGACCCGCGGCGTGACCGGCGACACCGACATCAACATCATCGACACCGCCGAGTTCGCGATCCCCGGCCTTGACGACGAGTTCCGCGTCATCGTCTCCCCGTGGATTCTGACGGTGCTCGTGACCGACCGCCTGGCTCGCTACTACGAGACGGTCACCAAGCACAACCTCAGGTATCGTCGCTACTATCACCAGTTCGACTACTAAAAAACGGGTGTGGGAACGTGCCGGGCTATTGAGAGGAACACAGAATGAGACAGTACATCATCGCCAGCCATGCGCACTTCGCTACCGGCATCAAGGAGAGCGTCGAGCTGCTCTCGGGCGCTCGCGACAACGTCCACGATCTTTCGATGTTCGTCGATGGCCGCATGGACGTGGCCGAGGAGGCCCAAAAACTGCTGGCAGGCATGTCTGCTGACGATGATGTCGTTGTCTGCACCGACCTCTTTGGCGGCAGCGTCAACAACGAGTTCACCAAGATCGTCCAGACGCGTCCCCGCACGTACCTCGTTACCAACATGAACCTTCCTCTCCTCATCCAGCTGCTGTTCTCTGACGAGTCGGCGCCGGTTGAGGAGACGATTCGCGCCATCGTCGCTGCGGACGATACGCGCGTGAAGTTTGTCAACGATCTTTTGGTCGATGGCGACGAGGAAGAAGAGTTCTAATCCGCAGCACCTACTGACACGCCGTAAGACGGCACAAGACCTTTGGGGGGTCACATTATGATTCAGCTACTTCGCGTTGACCATCGCCTGCTTCATGGCCAGGTCGCAGTTTCCTGGGTTCAGGGCCTTGGCTCCAACTGCATCTTCTGCGTGGGCGATAAGGTCGCTAACGACCCGGTGTGGAAGACGACGCTCAAGATGGGCAAGCCTGCCGGCTGCAAGCTCGTCATCAAAGATATGGAGCATGCAATCGAAGCTATCAACTCGGGCGTGACCGACAAGTACAAGATGATCATCTGTGTCGCCACTATTGCTGAGGCAAAGCAGCTTGTTGAGGGCTGCCCGCAGATCAAGTCGGTCAACCTGGGCAACACCAAGCCAAAGGACGAGAAGCGTCCCGATGCTCGTCAGGTCTCTCGTCAGATCTTCCTGACTGCGGCCGAGGAAGCCGATGTGCGCGAGATGCTGGATCGTGGCGTCGAGGTCGAGATTCGACCCCTGGCCGACGACCCCAAGGTCGACTGCGCCAGCGTGCTCTAGGCGTTCAATTTCGAAGAGTCTGAGCTCTTCGTAGTGTCCTATTAGGAAAGGGGGATATATGCTTACCCAGGCAATCCTCATCGGACTTATCGCCGCATTTGGTAAGTTCGACTGCCAGCTCGGTACGCTCTATGCGTTCCGCCCCATCGCCCTGTGCCCGCTCGTGGGCCTGGTGCTGGGGGACCTGCAGTCCGGCCTCGCGATCGGTGCGAGTCTGGAGCTGCTGTTCATGGGCTCGATCTCCATCGGCGCCTACGTGCCGCCTGATGAGACGATCGGCGGCGTGCTCGCCTGCGCCTTCGCTATCCAGCTGGGCCAGAGCACCGAGGCAGCCATCGCGCTTGCCATGCCCATCGCCACGCTGTGCCTTGCCATCAAGAACATCCTTAACGCCGCCCTGCCGATCCTGGTCGACCGCGCTGATGTTTTCTCTGCCCAGGGCAACCTTAAGGGTGTCTATGCGATGCACTTCCTGATCGGTTTGACCGGTATCATCATGGCGTTCCTGCTGTGCTCGCTGTCGTTCTATCTGGGTGCTGACGCCATCCAGGGCCTGCTCGACTTCATCCCGCCCTTTGTCCTTGCTGGCTTTGGCGTTGCCGCCAACATCTTGCCGGCCATGGGCTTCGCCATGCTCGGCCGCCTGGTGCTCACCAAGCAGCTCGTGCCCTTCTACTTCCTGGGCTTCCTGCTGTGCTCCTACGCCAACGTGCCCGTCCTGGGCGTCGCCCTGATCGCCATCATCATCGGCATCGACAAGTTCGACCTGCTCGGCCTGGGCGGAGACCAGCCCCAGCTCTCCGCGGAAGGGGATGAGGACGATGACTTCTAGTCCCGAGAACAAGATCACGCGCTCCGACCTCGTCAAGAGCGCCGTCAACGTCGGCGCCCTGGGCATGGAGTTCTCCTGGAC
>NZ_JBBNLS010000021.1:0-40998 GCF_040092305.1 Collinsella sp. CLA-ER-H6 | reverse complement strand
CATCTCCACCGTTCCTTCAACTGGGAAAACGGCGCCCCCGGACCCCAGGAGGGGCCGCGGGGGCGTTCAGCTAACTGCGGGAACGGCCTATCCGCTCAAAGTGTTCGGCTGAGATCGGAAATCAACCAAGTGGTATTAGGAATGATGCGCAGCATTTAAGCCTCAGGTGGTTGTCGGGACATAGGGATAGTATTCAAAGCGCAGTGTCATAAGCCGCTGCGGGGATTCAATAGCCGCGGCGATGATATTGGCATCGCGGGCACGATCAAACCCTTCGAGTTCGATCTGATACGAGACGTCTTGCATAATGTCCAGACGTCGCCAGGCTAGGAGTGTGTCACCATCGAATTCCAAGGTCTTGCCTCCGTCTGGAGCAACGGCGTATAGACGCAGCTTGGCGGTGGTTGCAGGGTCGACAACCGTGACCTTTTTAATTTCGTTTCGAGTATTCTTGGCGCCCAACAAGGTGAGCAGTGTTGGGGCCACGACCTCGCCCGATGGCAAAAAGACGACTTCGATGGATTCAGGAAATGCGATGATAGCCGACTTGCGGACGGGCTGATTGGCGGCGGCAACTTCGATGTTCGCAGCGTCGATGACCTCCGTGTGGTCGAGCGCGGCAAGCACGCAGCAGTTACCTTCATCGATCTCTTGAGGATCAGCAAGCCCCAGACTGTCCGCGAACTCGGGATCGTTTGGATCGGCAGCGGGCTCATTCGGCGCTTCGAAAGAAGCTGGGACGCTGTTTGTCGGCGACGGCGTGTCGCCCGCACCTGCTTCTTTGTCCGCGCTCTCTTCTTGTATGGTTGCGTTGATGGGTTCGTCGTTTGGGGGGAGCGTCTTGGCGTCAAACGCGGAGGGGAGAATTCCGATGGCTCCGGATCCGTTCCACTCCATTTCGAGAAGCGCCGGGTCGGCAAGAATGCGTTGCCTGCTTTGCGCGCGGGCATCGATTTCAATAGGGCCTGCCTCTATCCCTCGTGTAAGGCTGAGTGATCCGGATGGCTTCTCGAAATGAGCGTCTGTGTCTTTGGTACTGACGGCGTAGAACAGCAGGGACGCTTCTCCCGCCGCGATGGCATCGGTACCGGCTTTGGTCAGCCGCAACGATGCCGTGAATGAGAGGGTGGGCTGCGTGTCGTCTGCATTCGCGGCGGCGCAGCCCAGACATATACCGCCTCCTTTCTCAAAAAACGTACCGTCGAAGGCGACCTTCGCTCCGTTCGCCGAGTCATCGATCGAAGCGATGTCGATGCGCAGCTCTAAATTGCATGGATCGCCATCTGCGTCGAGCACAACCGAGCGCCACGTGCAGACGGCGTACCCCGCCTGGGAGCCGTTTGCCTTGTTCGAACGATTGATATCCACGACTATCGAACCGTCCGTATTACGACGAAGGCATCCCGAGGTTGAGATTGCAGCCTGTGCGATCGAAAAACGCTTGCACGCAATGGCGCTCGACGGATTTGATGCGGAGCTTAGGGCTGCTGGTAAGGAGTCTGCCATGACAGGAGTCGCCCAAGCGGCGACAGGCGTTCCGGTTGCGAGCGCGCCGCAGAGTGCGACGACGGGCAAAAGGTTCTTCGATGCCATGGGGTCTCCTTAGCTAATTTAGTGCGGCCTGTCCGTGTTTTGTTTCTGGCTGCGTTTGATGTGCAGGCCGAGGCCGGCGGTTCCCGCGCCTGCTGCTGTGGCGCCTGCTGCCAAGAGCCATCGTCCATCGCCTGTCTGCGCCAATGGTTCCTCGCGGTCGCCGCGGTCGAGCCCCGAGAGGTCGACCGTCACTTGCGTGGCGGCCTGCGCCTGTTCTTGCTGGGCAAAGGCCATGGCTGGGCCAAACGCTAGGATGCTGACGGCGGCGGCCAGGGCGACGGCCTTATGCCGTGTGCGCACCGGGCTCGACCGTCCAGGTGATCGTTGCAACCTGATCGCCTTCGCCGGTTACGTGGAAGATATCGCGCGTGACGCGGGCGACGTTTCCGCTTGTCTTGAGCTTAATTTTGTCCGTGCCGCCGGCAATGCCCTGGTAGCCCATGTCGAAGGCTGCATTCTTGGAAAGATCGAGGCCTGTCCCCTGCGTTGCGGCACTGGCGTTCTGGAGTGCGCCGTCGGGGCCGACCTTAAAGTCGATGGAGTTCTGCGCGGTTCCGGCCTTGGCGTCGGCGGCAATGGTCCAGGTGTTCATGGCGTCGATTTTCATGTTGGTGACATGGATGCCGTAGGCCGAAAGATTGTCGATGGTGATCGCGTCTTCTGAGGGACCCTGAAGCGTGCCGTCGGCTTGGGCGACGAAGGGAATAACCGTCGGTGCGTTGAACTTGATGTTGTCGATCTCGGTCTTGACCATTACCTTCGTGGTTCCAACACGCCCGGCTGCCATAGCTGGCGTCGGGGCGGCGCCCATTGCGAGCGCGAGCGCGAGCCCTGCACCCACGACGAGCGCTCTGGCTCCGTTCATATTCCTGGTGATGTCCATGGTCGTTCCTTTCTATTCGCCGCGGGCCGTCCCCGCGATGATTGGACGAATGCTGGTGAATCGCGTGCGGTGCCGCGTCGACCGGAAAGCTAGTTCTCGGCTTGCTCAACCCGTACCTTGACGCGTGTCGGGTTGCCGTGGCTGTCATAGGTCTTGGCCTCAAGCGCCTGGATCTCGATGTACGCCTCACCTTCCTCGATGTCGCCGGCGGGGCATGTCTCGACCGTTTTGCCGGTCTCGACCACATCGGATTCGTATATGGTCTCGTCGTTTTGGATGACGCGGAATCGCTGGGGAAATTTATTGTCTTGGACGTTTTGCACGTTGACGCGCAGCTTGCCGTCCTCCTGCAGCTGAGCGACCGGCGCGACCGAAATCGTCATCATGTTGTCGCGGACGATGGCGTCGAGCTCATCTTGGATTTCCTGACGCGTTTTGCCCTCGGCCGTCGTGACCGAAGCGCCCGCCTCGGGTACGGGCTGCGACTGCCAAGCGTATAGTCCTACGGCGACAAGGGCGCAGACGATGGCCAAGCAGGCAACGATGAGCTTCTTGCGACGACCCAGGCCTGCAAAGTGGGGTGGCTTCTTCGCGCTCATGCGGCATCCTTGGCGGTATAGACGCGCGCAAAGGTGGACGGGTCCGCTCCAAAGAGCATGTGAAGCATCAGACGGCGCGAGTAGACGAGCTCGTCGAAGTCGGGAGGGAGCTCGATGTCGTGGATATGCGCGATGTGGTGGGCGAGCGCCGAGAACGACTCGGGGTCGCAGATCACATCGGTGGTAACGTGGTAGACCGTCGTATCGGGGAATGCCTCTTCGTCGAAAGGCAGGAGATGGGGATCGTCGTCGACTTCGATGGCGATGCCGTACTGGGGCCAGTAATATGCCATGGGAACCTCCCTGCTTCTGGGCCAAAACTTCTATCGGTTTTGGCTGTCGACGCCGACCGTATCAGCCGCTACTTGACCAATTTCTGACCAAATGCTTGACGGATTGGCGTCTCCGCAGGTAAAAGGCGGCAAAAAATACTCCAACTTTTTTCGAGCGACAATCGCGCGGTCGGCGACGGCGGGGCCATATGTGTCAAAAGCATCGTCTGCCGAGGAAATCAAGCCGCTCGCCGAATTGCACGAACGTAAAAAACGCCAATTATGGAGACGGTCTCGAACACGTCGACGAAACGATGCGGTAACATCTCCCTGCAAACACTGTAGTTAGCTAAAGGGGGAGTTCGCGTGCCTGCAACCATTAAACCCTTCACCGACGAGTTCGAAGAGTATGGTCGCGACGAGTCTCGCGCATCGGGCGAGGCCTCGAGCATCTCGTTTCCGACAACGGAAAACGAGGTCCGTGCCATTTTGGAAAAGCTCCATGTCGAGCGTGTTCCGGTAACGGTTCAGGGCGCCCGAACCGGCCTTGCCGCCGGCGCCGTGCCCCACGGCGGGCATATCCTCAATACTTCCCGTATGAATCGCTATTTGGGCCTTCGCCGCGATGAACAAGGCCAATTTCTGCTGCGCGTGGAGCCGGGCGTTGTGCTCTCGGAGCTGCGCAAGCAGCTGAGCAAGAAGGTGCTGCCGACCGCTGGTTGGGACCAGGCATCGCTTGAGGCCTACGAGGAGTTCCAAGAGGCTCCCGAGCAGTTTTTTCCCACCGATCCCACCGAGGCGTCTGCCTGTCTGGGCGGCATGGCGGCATGTAACGCCTCCGGTGCCCGCAGCTACGCCTACGGCCCCATGCGCCCACATATCACGGGACTCCACGTCGTGCTGGCTGATGGCGATTTGCTTGAGCTTCGGCGCGGCGAGGCTTTTGCCCAGGGCCGCCACCTGTCGCTCGTGACGGCAGCGGGCCGTACACTCGAGCTCGATCTTCCCGGCTATACCATGCCCAAGACAAAAAATGCTTCGGGCTATTTCGTTGCTGACGATATGGATGCCATCGATCTGTTTATCGGTGCGTGTGGCACAATCGGTGTCATCACCGAACTCGAGATTGCCCTGCAGGTGGCACCCGCGGTCGTTTGGGGCGTGAGCTGCTTCTTCGACAGCGAAGACAAGGCCGTGTCCTTCACCGATTCTGTGCGTCCCGTCCTGTCCCATGCGGCTGCCATCGAGTACTTCGATGCTGGCGCCCTGGATATTCTACGTCGCCAGCGCGAGCAGTCGACGGCGTTTGCCTCGCTGCCTGCGCTCGACAAAGACGCCAAGGTCTGTGTCTACGTGGAGCTCGACTGCGACGACGAAGCCCAGGCGACTGAGGAGCTGTATCACTTGGGGTGGGTACTGGAGCTTGCGGGCGGCAGTGACGATGCGACATGGGTCGCGCGCACCGAGGTCGATCGCGAGTGTCAGCGATTCTTCCGCCATGCGGTGCCCGAGAGCGTCAACATGCTCATCGACGAGCGCCGCCGCATGGATCCCACCATCACCAAACTGGGTTCGGACATGTCGGTGCCCAACGCGCACTTGGCCGATGTTATCGCCCTCTATCGCCGCACGCTGGCGGAAAGTGGGCTTGAATCTGCCGCCTGGGGGCATATCGGTAACAACCATCTGCATGTGAACATTCTGCCGCGCGATGCACAGGATTATCGCCGCGGCGGAGAACTCTTTGCCCAGTGGGCTTCCGAGGTCACGGCCATGGGCGGTGCCGTCTCCGCAGAACACGGCGTCGGCAAGATCAAGGCGGGCTTCTTGGAGACGATGTACGGTCACGAGGCCATGGTCGAGTCGGCGCGGCTCAAGCTCCAGCTCGATCCTGCCGGGCAGCTGGGTCGCGGTAACCTGTTTTCGGAGAAGCTCTTGGATGAGCTCGTCCAGAAAGGGGGCGCGTGAAGATGAGCGATTTCCATATGGTGGTGTGCGTCAAGGCCGTGCCGGGCAGCACCGAGGTCAAGATGGACCCCAAGACCAATACCATCGTGCGCGATGGCAAGCAGGCGGTCATTAATCCCTTTGATGCGAGCGCTTTGGAATGCGCGCTGGCGCTGAAGGACGACTTTATCGGCTTTGGCATGGACGTGCGCGTGACGGTGGTGTCGATGGGCATCCCCGCGACCGAATCGCTGCTGCGCGACTGCATCGCTCGAGGCGCCGACGACGCGCTGCTGCTGACCGACCGAGCCTTTGCGGGCGCCGATACCCTGGCAACCACCTATGCCCTCAAGTGCGGCATCGAAGCGCTCGACGAGGACTTCGACCTGCTCATCTGCGGCAAGATGGCGGTGGATGGCGATACGGCCCAGATTGGCCCCGAGCTTGCCGGCGCCTTTGAGATTCCCTGCGTGACCGATGTGAGCTGCGTGCAGAGCGCAGGTTTTACGACGTGCGGTGCGCTTTCGCTCGTTCACGGTTGCGATGCCGGCGAGGAGACGGTCTATCTTGAGATGCCGTGCGCGATGACGACTGCCAAGGAGATTGGCCAGTTGCGTATGCCGAGTATTGCCGGTATTCGCGCGGCGGAGGAGGCGGACGTGCGCGTGGTCAGCGCCGCCGACGTGAACGCCGACCCCGCGCGTTGCGGTCTTGCCGGGTCGCCGACACAGGTCGTGCGCTCGTTTGTGCCCGACCGTGACCAAACGTGCGAGGCCGTTGAGGGGACGGCGTCCGAGCAGGCGGCAAAGCTTGCCAAGATTATCGAGGGGATGGCATAGATGAGCGGACTGATTATCGATAGCGAAGCCTGTATCGGCTGCGGTCGCTGCGTTCGCGCCTGTGCCTCGGGCGGCATCGTAGTGGAAGGCGAGCGACCCAGCCGATGCGCCCGCGTAACCGACGGCTGCATCCTATGCGGTGGGTGCGTCGACGCCTGCCCTGTCAACGCTATCTCGATCGAGCGTGACGAGGCCGCTGGTGCGGTGGACCTTGATGCATATCGAGACATTTGGGTATTCGCGCAGACCGACGAGCACGATACGGTGACTCCCGTTGCCTATGAGCTTATGGGCAAGGGCCGCGAGCTTGCCGATGCTCGCGACTGCCGTCTGGTGGCACTGATCGGTATGGGTCCCGAGGGTTCTCTCGGCGACCTGGAGCATCTGGTTTGCGCGGGCGCCGACGAAGTCCTGGCCTGTCGCGACGAGCGCCTGCGCCAAAACGATGCGGAGGTCTACGCCCGCTTGATCTGCGATTTGGTAGCCGAACGCAAACCCGAGGCCATCCTATACGGTGCGACCGCTTTTGGCCGCGAACTGGCACCCGGCGTTGCCGTGCGCTTGCAGACGGGCCTTACGGCTGACTGCACCGTACTTTCGATGGATACGGAGACGGGACTGCTGCAACAGACGCGTCCGGCGTTTGGCGGCAACCTGATGGCCACCATCGTCTGCCCCAATCATCGTCCCCAGATGGCAACGGTTCGTCCCGGCATCTTTAAGGCGCCCGACTTTGACTACGACCGCTCCGGCACGATCACCCAGATATCGCTTGCGGATGATGCTAAGGCTCGTGTCGAGATCTCGATTCCCGCCGAGGAGTGGAGGCAGCAGGCCTCGATCGCCGATGCCGAGCGCTTGGTCGTGGTGGGCCGCGGCATTGGCTCCAAGAAGATTCTGCCCCTGATGCGAAGGCTCGCCGAGGCTCTGGGAGCCGAGCTTGGTTGCACGCGACCTGTCGTGGAGGCCGGCTGGTTGGAGTATCGCCATCAGATTGGCCAGACCGGCGTATCGGTTTCGCCCAAGCTTCTCGTGAGTATCGGTGTTTCGGGCGCCATCCAGCATCTTGCCGGCATCGGTGGGGCAGAGTGCATTATCGCCATCAACGAGGACCCGGATGCCCCCATCTTTGGTGCTGCTCAGTACAAGGTTGTCGGTGATGCCGTCGAGGTCGTCGAGGAGCTGCTGGCCCAGCTTGAGCGCTAGGCACGCGCCAGCCAGTCGCGCATCTCGTCCTTTAGGCGGCTCCAAGTCGCCTGCGTGGCGGGGTCGGTAAAGGGCCGCGTAATGCCAAAGGGTGCGTCGAGCAGGCGGTAGATATCGCCCTGCTCGCGCGCCAGCGCGCGGCTCGCTGGATAGACGAGCTCAAACATAAAGCAGATGAGTCCCACCAGGTAGTCTGCGGGCTCGTTGCGTTCATCGCGTGCGACGCAGCGGTGCTCGTCAAAAACGGCAAGTGTCGGCGACGAGAAACGGCTGCCGAGAAACGTCTTCTCGTCCACCTTGAGGATAGTGTCGACAGTGCTGTCGGCGATGGTGCGCATAATGTCGATCTTGTCGCCATCGCGCACGATATCGCAGAAGCTCCGCGTGCGCTCGTCGAGCTGCGCGGGTAGACGGAAATCGCTGTGATAGGCAATGCTCGCTCGGATGAGCTCATCTTCTGCCGGGTCATCGATAAAGTCGCGGATGCTCGTTACAGCGGGCGCATCGGCGGGATTTTCGCCAAAGAGGACCTCGATGCCCAGCGCCGCATGGCTCATGCTCTCGGCATCCTTAAATGTGTCCCAGCGTCGCAGCTGCTCAAAGCGGCCCATATCGTGTAACAGGCCGCAAAGCCATGCTAGGTCAATATCTTCTGACGACCAGCTCTGCTCGCGCGCTACGACATCGCATGCCTCGGCCACGTGGTACGTATGCTCGATTTTGAGCGCGATGCGTGGGTTGGTGGCGTCGTAGGCATCGGTGTAGCTTTTGAAGGCCGCGCGCGCCCGGTCTCGATCGATAGCTGTCATAATGACTTCCTAAAAAGCTGTGTCTTTCGATCCGGTGGCAATTGTAGGTGAACTCGGTTGCCACCGGGCGATGATTCTGCCGCGTCGTTGAATGCGGCTCGGAAATCTTGTCGGGACGAGGAACGCTATGGTGCTCAAAATCGTTAAAACCGTCTGGCCGGTGATGCTTACCTATGTTGCGATAGGCGCGCCGTGCGGAATGATTATGGCGCAGACGGGGATGGAGCCCTGGATGGTTTTTGCTCTGAGCAGCACGTTCGTGACGGGTAGCGGCCAGTTTATGGTCTGCAACCTGTGGCTGGCAGGTGTGCCTGCGGCATCGATTGTCGCAAGTGTGGCCGCAATCTCCTCGCGCTTTGCACTTTATTCGGCATCAATCGCGCCCCATCTGAGGGGTGCCTCGAAGCGTCAGACGCTGGCTGTTGCCGCGACGCTTACCGAGGAGGCATATGGCATCTCGCTTGCCAAGTTGGTTGAAGGGGAGGATTGGGGCCCGCGCGAGTCCTTTGCGCTCAACGCGATCCTCATCGCGACATGGGGCGTTTCGTGCACGATGGGCGCCGTTGTAGGCGCCGTTGTCGATGTCCCCACCGCTATTGCTGGCTTTGTCTGCACCTCGCTCTTTATCTGCCTGCTCTTTTCGCAGCGACTGTCGCGCGGCAATGTCGTGGCTGCCGTTATGGCTGCGGTGTCTGTCGCCATATGCAAGTTCTTGGGGTGGACGAATATCGCCGTGCCGGCAAGCGTGCTCGTCGGTGTTGCCGCGGCGCTTGCGTGCGATGCTTTCGCCGAAGGAAGGGGCGCTCGCGATGCCCGTTAATGAGTTTTTGGTCCTGTGGCTGTCGTCATGGGCGGCTATCGCGTTTTTCCGCATTGCCCCGGCGTTTGCCTTGCGCGGGAGAACGCTGTCGCCCCGCGTTACCGAGGCCTTGGGTTATATTCCGCCCGCCGCCTTTGCGGCGCTGGTCGCTAACGATTTGATAAGCCCTGGCGCTTTCGACGCCGGCTTGTGGCAGGGCTTGATTCCCTGGATTGCGGCCGTCGGCGTCGTGGTCGTGGCGGTCAAGACAAAATCGATGCTGTGGTGCTGCGTCTCGGGCATCGTACTCTATATTGTCTTGAGCCTTATATAGGGGTGGCGTCGCGGGCGCCGAATCTCGTTCCATCCCAACTTGTCGAATTTTTCACCGAGCTGGTCTATTTCTTCTGGTACCATGGTCAAACTTTACTGTAGCAAAGCATGACGTGGGCTTTTGTTCCGCGTCAGCGGAAATGGGGGTTTCATGGCACAGGAAGCGACCGCCAACGAGCAAAAGAAATTCAAGGTTCCGCGCATCCCGGGCGACATCATGATCTATCCGATGATCGTCGGTCTTTTGCTCAACACCTTCTGCCCGCAGGTTTTTGAGATCGGCGGCTTCTTTACGGCTGCCTGCCGCGGTGGCTCCAATACCATCGTCGCCGCGATCCTGCTGTTTGTGGGCGCCGGCATCAGCTTCAAGTCCACGCCGGGCGCCATCAAGACCGGCATCGTCGTGCTGATTCCCAAGCTGGTCGTCGCAGCGGCTCTCGGCCTGGGCGTGGCATATTTCTTTAACGATAACTTCCTGGGTCTGAGCTCCGTGTCTATCATCGGCGGCATTACGTTTTGCAACATGGCGCTCTATACGGGCATCATGGGCGAGTTCGGCGATGAGTCCGAGCAGGGCGCCGTCGGTATCCTGTTCTTTACGGCCGGCCCTGCCGTCACCATGATCATCCTCGGTGTCTCGGGTCTCGCCAACATCCCCGTCGGCACCATCATCGGCTCCATCCTGCCGCTTGTCATCGGTATGGTTCTGGGTAACCTCTTCCCGTTCATCAAGAACCTGCTGGTTCCCGGCGCCAATCCTGCGATTGCCGTTATCGGATTTCAGCTCGGTGCGTCCATGAGCCTTTCGAGCTTCATCACCGGCGGCATTTCGGGCATCCTGCTGGGTCTCATCACACTCTTTATCGTCGGTCCCATTACCTTTGCCTTCGAGCGCCTGTGTGGCGGCAACGGTAAGGCGGCTGTGGCATGCTCCACCATTGCCGGCACGGCCATGACCACGCCAGTCGCCCTCGCCGAGGTCGCTCCGCGCTATGCCGAGCTTGCGCCCACCGCGTATGCGCAGATCGCCACCGCCGTCATCATCACGGCAATCATGGCTCCGATTCTGACCGGCTGGGTCGATAAGAAGTTCTGCCACGGCAAAGAGGATCTGTCGGTCGAAGGCGTCGAGGCTATTGAGGAGGCCGTCGCGACCGACATCGACGGCGAGTAATCGTCGACGCAAGTCAATCAAGCCGACGTGTGCAATTCGCGCCATATGGGCGCCCGAACGAGAGCTGTCTTGCAGCAACGTTCGGGCGCTCTGCTATTATTCCCTTTACCCCTACGGAGTAGGGGGTGTTTATTGCCCAGGTTCGAATTGGGCGATTCTGACCACTTGGATATTGAAGGGATGGCGTCTAGTGGTTAAGGCACTCAAGATTGAGATATTCCTGCTATGCATGATTGTTCTTATCGGACTTGCCGCGCGAAGCCGTCGCTCCCTGTTCTCGAGCACCCAGCAACTTTTATTTAGCATGCTCGGCTATACGTCTGCGGCGTACGTTTTCTTCGATATGATCTGGACGCTTTCGGACGGCGTGAGCACTCCTGTAGGCATTACGGCCAACTGGATTTCCAACGCGGTTTCGTTTTCGCTGTTCGCCATCGCGTGCCTCATTTGGTTTTTCTATTCCGAGACGATGCAGGGCTCACGGCTCCTGACCACGCCCTATAGGGTGGTACTTTTAACGTTGCCAACCGCAGTGGTGGTCGTGCTGGCATTTACCAGCTATTGGACGCACACTATGTTCTATATCGATGTGCAGGGCGTATATCGTCGCGGAGCGCTTTATATGATTCAGCCTATCGTTAGCTACTGCTACGTCATATATACGTCCTTGCATGCCTTTATTCAGGCTCGAAAAGTCGAAAGCCTGCAAAAGAAGGCCATTTATCGCACCCTCTCCTTTTTTGCGGTTCCCGCTCTGGTGGGCGGTACCTTCCAGGTTTTGTTTTCGGTACCGGGCCTTTGCGTCGGTATAACGCTGAGCATCCTGCTGCTCTACATCGTCTACCAGGAGCAACTGATCTCGACTGACCCGTTGACTGGACTCAACAACCGCAACCGTTTTGAGACCTATATGCTGTCGCTCTTTTCAAATGTGGATCAGGCCGAAGATGTATATCTGCTTATGATGGACGCTGACGGCTTTAAGCAGATTAACGATCGCTATGGACATGTGGAGGGCGACCATGCTCTTCAGGTTGTTGCGACGGCGCTCAAGGATGTCTGCTCGGCGTCTGGTGGCTTTATCGCGCGTTATGGTGGCGATGAGTTCGTGGTGCTCCAAAAGGCAGCGGCGGAACAGGATATCATGCATCTGTGCGCGACAATCAACGACGAGCTCGCGCATGCCGAGGTGCCGTATGCATTGCGGATGTCCATCGGTTGCGCGCGGGTCGGCGATAGTGTTGATACCTGGCAAGACTTACTTCGCGCTGCCGATGCGGAGCTCTATCGCGTCAAGGCCGAGAAAAAGAAAGCCGGCGTACAAATACGCTAGAAAAGGGGCATACGACCGCATTGATGGTCGTGCGCCCTTTTTGCGTTTGCGGGGGCCACCGGCCATAACGCCCAGGCGCGGTGCGGCAAGACGAGCGTCTGCCGCCGCGGCTCGGTACGAAATCAACGAGAACCAGTGCATTCCATTAAGCTAAAGTGTGTGAAGGCTCTCTCTTAAAAGGTGAGCTCGCTAGGCTTTTTTGGGTTTGTTGACGATGATTATGCCGCCGCAGACCAACAGCAGGGCAACAAGTACGGTAACGGGGCTCGTGCCAGGGCCCTCGCCGAGCAGCAGCGCGCTCAGCAGCACGCCAAAGACGGGGTTCATAAACCCAAAGACCGAGACGCGGCTGACGGGGTTGACGGCAAGCAGGCGCGACCACAGCGAGTAGGCGACCGCGGAGATAAGCGCCATGTAGATGATGAGCGCGATGGCAGGGACGATCGCAGTAGGGTAGAGCGCACCGCCCATCAAAAAGCCGATGGCGGTGAGGACCAGGCCGCCGACTAAAAACTGCCAGCCGGCAAGCAAAACACCGTCGTGCTTGCGCGAGAAGATGCCGATCAGGCAGGTCGAAAGAGCACCCGCAACAGTGGAGGACAGGATAAAGCCCTCGCCGTCGAGCGTAAAGCCAAAGGTGCCATCTGCGCCCGAGAGGTTGACGAGCGCGACGCCGGCAAAGCCCAGCGCACAGCCAAGCACCTTGACCGTATTGAGCTTCTCGGTGTGAAATGCCAGGGCGGCAAAGAGGATTGCGAGGAAGTTGGCGCTGGCCTCGATGATGGAGCTCGACATGGCGCTGGCGCGCGAGAGGCCCAGATAGAAAAAGAAGTACTGCCCGATAGTCTGGAAGAGCGACAAGACAAAGATGGGCTTGATGTCGCGAGCCTGCGGAATGAGGGGGCGGCGTTGGGCCGCACTCATCCCAACGATAACCAAGGCGCCGGCAAGCGTGAAGCGCAAGCCCGCAAAGAGCAGCTGCGAGGCGCCGTCGTGCGTTGGGATACCAAAGAGTGCGTAGCCGATTTTGATACAGGGGAAGGCCGACCCCCAGAGTGCACAGCAAACAAGGCAGCCCAGGATGAGTCCGGGCAGGGTGGCGAGATACGGCTTGCGGCTTTCCATGATGTCCTTCCTACATGCGCGAAGCAAAAAAGAACCCGCCACCGGGGGTGCCGGTGGCGGGTGTTGTTACCCGAGGGGATTGTACCCGATGGGAAAGCTTTAGGCGAAGTAGGCTACGCCGCTCTCAAAGATCGGCATGAACTTATCGCCGGGGACATGCTCGGGCACGTTGCGGTACAGGTTGTCGCCGCGACGCTCGGCATGGCCCATCTTGCCCAGGACGCGGCCGTCGGGGCTCGTGATGCCCTCGATGGCGAGTGCGGAGCCGTTGGGGTTGACGGAGAGATCCATGCTGGGCTTGCCGTTCTCGCCCACGTACTGCGTGGCGACCTGGCCGTTGGCGATCAGCTGGGCGAGCACTTCGTCATTGGCGACAAAGCGGCCCTCGCCGTGGCTGATGGCGACGGTATAGGGGTCGTCCAGGCTGCACTGCGACAGCCACGGGGACAAGTTGGACGAGATGCGGGTGCGCACCAGACGGCTCTGGTGGCGACCGATGGTGTTGAACGTCAACGTGGGCGCATCGGGCGTGGCGTCGACGATGTCGCCGTAGGGCACCAGGCCGAGCTTGATCAGGGCCTGGAAGCCGTTGCAGATGCCCAGCATCAGGCCATCGCGAGCCTTGAGCAGGTCGCGGACTGCCTCGGTGACCTCGGGAGCGCGGAAGAACGCCGTGATGAACTTGGCAGAGCCGTCGGGCTCGTCGCCGCCCGAGAAGCCGCCGGGGATCATAACGATCTGGCTTGCACGGATGCGGCGGGCAAGCTCGTGGGTGCTCTCGGCGACGGCCTCGGGCGTGAGATTGTTGATCACGAAGGTGTCGGCCTCGGCACCGGCGGCACGGAAGGCGCGGGCGCTGTCGTACTCGCAGTTGTTGCCGGGGAACACGGGGATGATCACGCGCGGGCGGGCGATCTTGGCACCGCCGTACACGTGGATATCCTTGGCGCGGAAGTCGATGGTCTCGACCTCGGGGGTCTCGCCGGCGCTGCGGTAGGCGAAGACGCCCTCGATGCCGCTCTCCCAGGCCTCCTGGAGCTCGGCGAGCTCGATGACCTCGGAGCCGGTGTCGATGACATAGCCCTCGACGGTGGTGCCCAGGGGCTCGACGACAACGCCGTCGGCGACCTCGGGCAGCTCGGCGTCCTCGGCGAGCTCGACGATAAAGCTGCCGTAGAGCGGGGTGAAGAGGCTCTCCACGTCTACATCCTCGGCAAGCTCGATACCGATCTGGTTACCGACGCACATCTTAAAGAGGCTCTCGGCGCCGCAGCCGTAGCCGGGCGTGGATATGGCCAGGGCGTTGCCGGTAGCAGTGAGCGCCTCGACGGCGTCAAACGCGGCGAGCAACTGCTGGGCGTCGGGACGGTAGTCCTCGCCATAGGTGGCGGGGGCGATGCGGACGACGCGGTGCGTGAGGCCCTTGAACTCGGGCGAGACGGCGCGGGCGGCCTTGCCCACGGCGACGGCGAAGCTGATCAGGGTCGGCGGAACGTTGAGCTCGCCGGTCTCGTCCTCAAACGAACCGCTCATGGAGTCCTTGCCGCCGATGGCGCCGGCACCCAGGTCGACTTGGGCCATGAGGGCGCCCAGGACGGCTGCCGTGGGCTTGCCCCAGCGCTCGGCCTCGGTGCGCAGACGCTCGAAGTACTCCTGGAAGGAGAGATAGGCGCGCTTGTGCTCAAAGCCGGCAGCCACGAGCTTGGCGATGGACTCGACCACGGACAGGTAGGCGCCCGCAAACTGGTCGGCCTCCATCAGATAGGGGTTGAAGCCCCATGCCATGGCGCTCGCCGTGGTGGTCTCGCCGTCCACGGGGAACTTGGCGACCATGGCCGAGCTTGGGGTGAGCTGCGTCTTGCCGCCAAAGGGCATGAGCACGGTCGCGGCGCCGATGGTGGAGTCGAAACGCTCGGAAAGACCCTTGTTGGAAACGACGTTGAGGTCGGTGACGAGCGAGGTCATGCGCTCGGCGAGCGTGGTGCCGGCCCAGCTGGGCTGCCACACGCTGCGGGCACAGACGTGGGCGACCTGGTGCTTGGGTGCGCCGTTGGAGTTGAGGAACTCGCGGGACAGGTCGACGATAGCGACGCCGTTCCAGGCCATGCGCATGCGCGGCTCGGCGGTAACCTCGGCGATAACGGTAGCCTCCAGGTTTTCCTCGGCGGCGTAGCCCATGAACTCCTCGACGTCACCGTCGGCGACGGCGCAAGCCATGCGCTCCTGGGACTCGGAGATGGCGAGCTCGGTGCCGTCCAGGCCGTCGTACTTCTTGGTCACGGTGTCCAGGTCGACATACAGGCCGTCGGCAAGCTCGCCCACGGCGACTGAGACGCCGCCGGCGCCAAAGTCGTTGCAGCGCTTGATCAGACGGCAGGCGTCGCCGCGGCGGAAGAGGCGCTGCAGCTTGCGCTCGACAGGGGCGTTGCCCTTCTGGACCTCGGCACCCGAGGTCTCGATGGACTCGGTGTTCTGGGTCTTGGAGGAGCCGGTGGCGCCACCGATGCCATCGCGGCCGGTGCGGCCGCCCAGCAGGATGATCTTGTCGTTGGGGGCGGGGCACTCGCGACGAACGTGGTTTGCCGGGGTAGCGCCCACGACGGCGCCAACCTCCATGCGCTTGGCCACGTAACCGGGGTGATAGAGTTCGTTGACCTGACCGGTGGCAAGGCCGATCTGGTTGCCGTAGCTGGAGTAGCCGGCGGCGGCAGTGGTCACGAGCTTGCGCTGCGGCAGCTTGCCCTCGAGCGTCTCGGAAACCGGGACGGTGGGGTCACCGGCGCCGGTGACACGCATGGCCTGGTACACGTAGCTGCGGCCCGAGAGCGGGTCGCGGATGGCGCCGCCCACGCAGGTGGCGGCACCGCCGAAGGGCTCGATCTCGGTCGGGTGGTTGTGGGTCTCGTTCTTAAACAGGAACAGCCAGTCCTGGTCCTCGCCGTCGACATCGACCTTCACCTTGACGGTGCAGGCGTTAATCTCCTCGGACTCGTCGACATCGGTCATGACGCCGGTCTTCTTAAGGTACTTGGCGCCGATGGTGCCCATGTCCATGAGGCAGACGGGCTTGGCGTCGCGACCGAGCTCATGGCGCATCTCCATGTAGCGGTCGAAGGCCTGCTGCACCACGGCGTCGTCGATCGTCACGTCGTCCAGGACGGTGCCGAAAGTGGTGTGGCGGCAGTGGTCGGACCAATAGGTGTCGATTACGCGGATCTCGGTGATGGTGGGGTCGCGGTCCTCATCGCGGAAGTACTGCTGGCAGAAGGCGATGTCTGCCTCGTCCATGGCAAGGCCGCGATCGGCGATAAAGGCGGCAAGGCCGGCCTCGTCGAGCTTGCGGAAGCCGTCGAGCACCTCGACGGGCTGGGGCTCGGGAGTCTCCATGTACAGCGTCTCGGGCAGGTCGAGCGAGGCGATGCGGGCCTCGACGGGATTCACCACGTAGTGCTTGATGGCCTCGATGGCGGCCTCGTCCAGAGCGCCCGAGATCATATAGACCTTGGCGGAGCGCACGGCGGGGCGCTCACCCTGGCTGATGAGCTGCACGCACTCGCTGGCGGAGTCGGCGCGCTGGTCAAACTGGCCAGGCAGGAACTCGACGGCAAAGACGGCGTCATCGCTTGCGGGGAGTTCGTCGTAGGTCACATCGACCTGGGGCTCGCTAAAGACGGTCGGCACGCAGGAGCGGAAAAGCTCCTCGTCGATGCCCTCGACGTCGTAGCGGTTGATGATCCTCAGGGCCTCGATGCCCTTGATGCCGAGAATTTCGGTCAGCTCGCCCTTGAGCTGCTGAGCCTCGACGTCGAACCCGGGTTTCTTCTCCACGTAGATACGAGAGACCATTGGTTCCTGCCTTCCTGATCGGTTGGGCGTACGGTACGGTATGCGGCAGCGGTCGGTTTGCGGGGTCTGCCCTGCGGTCGCCTTGAGCCACATGTTTGTAAACCTCACTATGATACGACAGCTCGCGGCGCGTTGAGGACGGCGAGGGTGCTACAGTGAAGCGCAAACAAGAGAAAGGCATCACATGGCATTCGTTTCGCTCGCCATCATCGCACTCGTGGCCTTTGCGAGTCCTTTTATCGCCTCGGCGATTCCCGGAAAACCCGTTCCCGAGACGGTCTTTTTGCTCGTGCTCGGCGCGGTGCTGGGACCCCATATGCTCGGCGTCATCCATGTAGATGCTGAGGTCTCGCTTGTGTCCGAGCTCGGCCTGGCCTTTTTGTTCCTGCTTGCCGGCTTTGAGATCGACCCCAAGAGCATCACGGGCGTCGAGGGGCGCTACGGCTTGGCGACGTGGGTCGTCACGTTTGGTATCGCCTGGCTTGCCGTGCGCTTTACCCCGTGGTTCTCAGTCAGTCATTTCGACGGTATCGCCGTGACGCTTGCCCTCACTTCGACGGCGCTCGGTACGCTCGTGCCCATTATGCGTGAGCGCTCGCTCACCGGCACGCGCGTGGGCGACTCGATTCTCGCGTATGGCACTTGGGGCGAGCTCGGTCCCGTGCTCGCGATGTCGGTGCTGTTGTCTGCCCGCACTGGCATCCAAACGCTCGTTATCCTTGGCTTGTTTGCGGTGGTTTGCGTGTTGCTGGCCGTGGTCCCGAGCCGCTCCAAGCGCGTCGGCAGCCGCTTCTTTGCGTTTGTCGAGGAACGCGCCGACACCACGTCGCAGACCTTCGTGCGCCTGACGGTGCTCATCCTGGTCACGCTCGTGGCGTTCTCGGCCATCTTTGACCTCGACATCGTGTTGGGTTCTTTTGCCGCCGGCTTTGTCCTGCGCTATATCATCCCCGAGGGCAACCATACGCTCGAGACCAAGCTCGACGGCCTGGCCTACGGCTTTTTGATTCCGGTGTTCTTTACCGTATCGGGCGCAAAGATCGACCTGACGGCCGTGGCGTCGCGCCCGGGCTTGCTCGCGGGTTTTATCGTGGCGTTGCTGATTATTCGTGCCGTGCCCATTCTCATCTCTATGGGCATTTGTCCCGCGACGCGCGATGTGTCGGCGTATGGCCGCATTACCGTGGCCCTGTACTGCACCACGGCCCTGCCGATCATCGTTGCCGTGACAAGCGTTGCCGTCAACGCGGGTGCGCTGTCGCAAGATATTGCGTCGGTCATGGTTGCCGCTGGTGCCATCACGGTGTTCTTGATGCCATTGCTCGCGCAGCTCTTCTACCGCGTGGTCGACGCCGCGCCGGTTGCCGCCGTGGCAGAAGTTGCCGAGCATCCATCCGATGCGCTCGACATCCTGCGTGCTCATCACGATTTGGCAAGCCTGCTCGCACGCGAGCACGAGTTGCTGACATCGCATGGCCATGGTCGCGTATTTGAGGGCCTGCCTACGCTCGATACGATTGCCGAGCGTCTTTCCGCTGAGGCGGCGAGCGGCCATATCGATGCCCGTATTGTGGACGCGGCACATCTTCTTGCCGATAAGACCTATGGAGACGAGGTCGACCCGTCCGAGCTGACTCCGCGCGAGCGTCGCCGCCTGGAGCGCGCTAAGCTCGCCGTGCGCGAATACCGCCGCCGCATGCTGGAGCTCTATGCGCGCGATGAAGCCCAGGACGACGACGGCAGGTAGCCGACACCGCTGCGGAAAATGAATCCCGGAATTGGCGTCCAGAGTGGGATGCACTTTCCGCGAGAGGCCCGTTGTGGAAAGTGCGTCCCAGAATCGGCGTCCAAAATGGGATGCAGTTTCCTCATGAGGGCCCTGAGGGAAACTGCGCCCCGTTTTGAGCTGAAATACCGGGACGCAGTTTCCCTTACAAACAAAACAAGGCGCGCTGCCTGCAGTTGATGCAGACGGCGCGCCTTTTGCGTTGAGCTTCGTTGAGGTTCGAAGTAGTGGACTAGTTGGCCATGACGCCTTCGGTCCAAGCCTCAACGTCCTCGATGCGCAGGACGTTGGCGACCTCGGCCACACAGCCGACGCTGGCAAGCTCGGCCGCGGCAGCCTGGACGTCCTTCTCGAGCGCGCGATGCGTCAGGAAGATGACCGAGCAGGCATCGTTGACGCCCGACTTGCCGTCCTCGACCTGGTTGATGAGCGAGATCGAGATGTTGTGCTTGGCAAAGATGTCGACCGTCTCGGACAGGGCGCCCACGCGGTCGGCGACCTTCAGGCGCACATAGTACTTGGTCTGGAGCTCGTCCATGGGCTTAAAGGCGAGGTTGTGACCATAGGGCTCAATCTCGGGCAGCGGAGCCACGCCGCGGCTGATCTGCTCGGAGAGCGACAGGATGTCGCCCACGACGGCGCTCGCGGTGGGGAAGGAGCCTGCGCCGGCACCGTAGAACATGGTCTCACCCACGGCGTCGCCTACCACGTAGACAGCGTTCATGGCGCCGTTGACCTTGGCAAGCATGTGGTCGGCGGGGATCAGCGTGGGATGCACACGGACGTCGACGCCGGCGTCGGTGTTGCGGGCGATGCCGAGCAGCTTAATGGTGTAGCCGAGCTCACGGGCCTGGGCGATGTCCTCGGCACCGATGGTACGGATACCCTGCTGGTAAACATCGTCGGTGGTAACGCGGGTGCCAAAGCCGATGGAGGCGAGGATTGCCGTCTTGCTGGCGGCATCGAAGCCGTCGACGTCGGCGGACGGGTCGGCCTCGGCATAGCCCTTTGCCTGGGCGTCGGCGAGCACGTCAGCGTAATCGGCGCCCTCGGCGTCCATGCGCGACAGGATGTAGTTGGTGGTGCCGTTGAGAATGCCAGCGATGGTCAGGATCTTGTTGCCCACCAGGTCGTGCTCGAGCGTGCTGACAATGGGGATGCCACCGCCGCAGCTGGCCTCGCACTTAATCTGCACGCCGCACGCGCGCGCCTTCTCGGCGAGCGTCTCGACATGACGGCCCAGCAGGGCCTTGTTGGCAGAGACGACGTGCTTGCCGTTCTCGAAGGCGGTGGTGAAGATTTCGGTCGCGGGGTGCTCGCCGCCGATGAGCTCGACGACGATATCGACGGCGGGGTCGGTGACGACGTCGTGCCAGTCGCTCGTAAAGGCCTCGCGCTCAATACCGGCAGCTTCGGCCTGCTCCCAGGCAAGCGCGCAGGCGCGGGTCAGCTTAAGGTCGATGCCGTAGGCGGCCAGGTACTCATCGTGGTGGCTCTTGATCAGACGGGCCACGCCGCCGCCGACGGTTCCCAGACCGATCAGACCGACGTTCACGGTGCGCAGGGGTTCGCTCATAGATAGCTCCTTCGTGCATCTTATGGATGGATTAACCGCTTAAAGGTTGAGTGCATTCTAGCGTGAACCGAGGGCGCATGCTCGCCAGGCAACAGGAGTCGCACAAAACGGCACCCCCGAAACGCTGCGGAAACATTGGAAACATGCTCGCTACAAACGAAACTCCGTAACAAACTGTCAACGTTTGCACCATAAGGTTTGCCCTGTACCGCAAGACGGCCGCACCGCGGCCAGCGAAAAGGGGGACACCATGTTTAGCATCAACAACGTACTTAACCGCAGGAGTTTCTTGGCTGGCGCCGCGGCGCTCGGTGGTACCGCGGCGCTCGCTGGTTGCTCGTCGGGTGGCTCGGAGGGCGGCTCCGCCGATGACGGCAAGACCTTCAAGATCGGTGTCATCGGCCCTCTGACCGGCGCCGCGGCAACCTATGGCGTTTCGGCCGAGAAGGGTGCCAAGCTCGCCGCCAAGGATTTCTCGACCAAGGACCTCAAACTCTCGCTTAAGTCCGAGGATGACGTCGCTGACGGCGAGAAGGCTATCAACGCCTTCAATACCCTGTGTGACTGGGGCATGCAGGCGCTCGTCGGTCCGGTCACCACCGGTGCTGCCGTCGCTGTCTCGGGCGAGATTGCCGACGACATGCTCATGGTCACGCCCTCGGCCTCGTCTCTCGACGTCACCAAGGATAAGACCACGGTCTTTCAGGTTTGCTTCACCGATCCCACCATGGGCGCCAGCGCCGCGAAGTTCTTGGCCGAGAAGTACGCGGATGCCAAGATTGCCCTGTTCTACAACTCCGGCGATACGTACAGCTCGGGTGTTGCCGATGCCTTTGCCGAGCAGGCCAAGGAGTCCAAACTTGATATCGTCGATACCGAGACCTTTAAGGACGATTCCTCCACGAGCTTTACCAACCAGCTCACCAAGGCCAAGGAGGCCGGCGCCACGCTCATCTTTGCGCCGATCTACTACACGCCGGCGTCCGTTTTGCTCAAGAACGCCAAGGACATGGGCTACGACATGACGCTCATGGGTACCGACGGCATGGACGGCCTGCTCTCTGTGGAAGGCTTCGATACCTCTCTTGCCGAGGGCGTACTGCTCATGACCCCGTTCTCTGCCGACGACGAGAAGAATGCCGACTTCGTCAAGGCCTATAAGGATGCCTACGACGAGACGCCCAACCAGTTTGCCGCCGACGCTTACGATTGCGTCCACGCCATCGCCGAGGCTATCGATAGGGCGGGGATTGACATTTCGGCCGACGGTGCCGAAATTGCCGGCGACCTTGCCAAGGCCATGCGCAAGATCAAGATCGACGGCCTGACCGGCGAGCTAACGTGGAATGACGAAGGTCAGGTCGAAAAGCCTGCTACGGCCTATGTGATTCAGGACGGTAAGTACATCGCCGCCTAAGTGCATATACATCGAGACCGGCGGGCCGTTTTATTCAGAGCAAGGACGCCTGTAACAGAACGGAAACATTACTTTCACACAATAAAGTGGCTAAACTGCATAAACCGACAGGAATACGCAGAATTATGGATAAATGGACAAAACAAAAGAAAAGTTGAAATAATCGCCACTTTTCTCAACTAAAGCGTCTACTATTTTGCGAACGCCGAACACGGCGAAGGATGGCCTGTCGGGTAACCGAAACCCGACGAGATTTGAGAGGAGAGCCGCATGTCGAGCCTCACCGGTAAGTCATTGAACCCTGTTATGAATCGCAGGAGCGTTATCGCGAGCGCAGCAGGTCTGGGGGCGATGTCCATTCTAGCTGGCTGCTCCTCCAACGGCGGCGACAGCGGTTCCGCGTCGGGCGACGCTTCGTTTAAGATCGGCACCATCGGCCCGCTGACCGGCGCCAACGCGTCCTACGGCAAGTCCGTTACACAGGCTGTCGAGCTTGGCTGCAAGGATTTCTCGACCAAGGAGTTGCCGCTTGTCAGCAAGGCCGAGGACGACCAGGCTGACGGCGAGAAGGCCGTCAACGCCTTCAACACCCTGCTCGACTGGGGCATGCAGGCCCTTGTCGGTCCGACCACCACGGGTGCGTCGGTTGCCGTTGCCGCCGAGTGCGGTAACGACCCCAAGACGTTCATGATTACCCCGTCCGCGTCCTCCGAGGATGTTACCAAGGGCAAGGATTGCGTCTTCCAGGTTTGCTTCACCGACCCCAACCAGGGTGTCAACGCTGCCAAGTTCCTGGCGCAGAAGTATGCGGACGAGAAGTTCGTGCTGTTCTATAACTCCGGCGACGCCTATTCTTCGGGCATCGCAGATTCCTTTAAGGCCCAGGCCGCTGAGTCCAAGCTCGAGATTGTTGACGAGGAGACCTTTAAGGACGACTCCGCCACGAGCTTTACCAACCAGCTGACCAAGGCTAAGCAGGCTGGCGCCACCATGATCTTTGCGCCGATCTACTACACGCCGGCGTCCGTCCTGCTCAAGAACGCCAAGGACATGGGCTACGACGTCAAGATGATGGGCTGCGACGGCATGGACGGTATCCTGGGCGTTGAGGGCTTCGATACCTCTCTTGCCGAGGGTCTGCTGCTCATGACCCCGTTCTCCGCCGACGACGAGAAGAACGCCGACTTCGTCAACGCTTACAAAGATAAGTACGGCGATACCCCCGACCAGTTTGCCGCCGACGCCTACGACGGCGTGCATGCTGTGGTCGAGGCCCTCAAGGAGGCCGGCCTGGGTGTCGACGCCGACCCCACCGAGGTTGCCGAGAAGCTTCCCGAGGCTATGCGCAACATTACTGTTGACGGCCTGACTGGCAAGCTCTCCTGGAACGATAAGGGTCAGGTCCAGAAGGAGCCCACGGCGTACGTCATCACTGACGGCAAGTACGTACAGGCCTAATAGGCCGCCTTACATAGAGCGGTTTTGATCCCAAGCAGGGGAGGTTTTGGCCTTCCCTGCTTGCTTGGTATCTAGGGACAGTGTAACGTCCCTGTTTCATACATCAACTGGAAACCTATTCGAAAGGGGGATGTGGAACATGACGGTCTTTATCCAATACCTGGTCAACGGCCTGTCCATGGGCAGCGTCTACGCCATCATCGCGTTGGGCTACACCATGGTCTACGGTATCGCCAAGATGCTGAACTTCGCTCACGGCGACGTCATCATGGTCGGTGCCTATGTCTCGTTCTGCGCCACGTCGTATCTCGGCCTCCCGGGCTGGGTATCTGTAATTCTTTCTTGTGTGGTCTGCACGGTTCTCGGCGTTCTCATCGAGGGTCTGGCCTATAAGCCGCTGCGCCAAGCAGGCCCGCTGGCCGTTCTGATCACGGCTATCGGCGTGTCTTACTTCCTGCAGAACGCCGCGCAGCTTCTGTGGGGCGCCACGCCCAAGAACTTCACTTCGCTCGTCACCTTCCAGGTGCCGGAGTTCTTGGCCAAGTTCAACGTAAGCGCCGTCTCGCTCGTCACCATCGTCGCCTGCCTGGTTATCATGGCCGGCCTGATGTTCTTTACAGGTAAGACCAAGATGGGCAAGGCCATGCGCGCCGTGTCCGAGGACAAGGCCGCCGCTCAGCTCATGGGCATCAACGTCAACCGCACCATCTCGATGACGTTTGCCATCGGCTCGGCGCTTGCCGCCATCGCCGGCGTGCTGCTGTGCTCCTACTCGCCGGTCCTGCAGCCCACCACGGGCGCCATGCCTGGCATCAAGGCCTTCGACGCTGCCGTTTTCGGCGGCATCGGCTCCATCCCCGGTGCCTTTGTCGGTGGCATTCTCATCGGCATCATCGAGGCGATGGCGCAGGCTTACATTTCCACGAGCCTTGCCAACTCCATCGTCTTTGGTGTTTTGATCATCGTCCTGCTCGTCAAGCCTGCCGGCCTCTTGGGCAAGTACGTCCCCGAGAAGGTGTAGGTGAGCGTTATGAAGTTTCTTAAAGACAAGCAGACGCGTCACGACTTTGTCACGTACGCCATGTGCATCGTGGCCTTCGCCATCGTGTTCTTTATGCAGTCCAACCACATGATCCCGCGCATGATCGCCGGTCAGCTGGTTCCCATCACGGCCTATATCGTCATGGCCATTTCCCTCAACCTCGTCGTCGGCATCGCGGGCGACTTGTCGCTGGGCCACGCGGGCTTTATGAGCGTCGGTGCCTACACGGGCATCGTCACCGCCGTCGCGCTGGAGAGCGCCGTTCCGTCCGATCCGATGCGTCTGATCATCAGCATTGTGGTCGGCGCTATCGCCGCTGCCATCTTGGGCTTCTTGATTGGTATCCCGGTCCTGCGCCTGAGCGGCGACTACCTGGCTATCGTGACGCTGGCCTTTGGCGAGATCATCAAAGAGATCGTCACCTGCCTTATCGTGGGCGTCGACTCCCGCGGCCTGCATGTGATCTTTAACATCACGGGCAACTCCACGATCGACGACCTGCATCTGCTCGAGGACGGCACCGCCATCATCAAGGGCGCGCAGGGCGCATCAGGCGTGTCGACCTACTCGACCTTCCTCGCCGGTGCCATCCTGGTCATGGTCGCACTCGTGATCGTGCTCAACCTGGTTCGCAGCCGTACCGGCCGTGCCATTATGGCCGTGCGCGACAACAAGATTGCAGCCGAGTCCGTGGGCATCTCCGTCACCCAGTACCGCATGATCGCGTTCGTGGTTTCCGCTGCCCTCGCCGGTGCTGCCGGAGCTCTCTTCGGCGGTAACTTCTCGCAGCTTTCCGCCACTAAGTTCGACTTCAATACGTCCATCCTTATCCTGGTGTTCGTGGTCCTGGGCGGCCTGGGCAATATGCGCGGCTCCGTTATCGCGGCGGCGTTGCTCACGGTACTTCCCGAGCTGCTCCGTCAGTTCTCGGACTACCGCATGCTCATCTACGCTATCGTGCTGATCCTGGTCATGATCTTTACCAACAACCCGCAGCTCAAGGCGTTCTTCGGTCGCGTCAAGGACCGCTTTGCTCCCAAGAAGGAGGTGGCAGCCGATGCCCAGTAAATTTGAGTTCAAGAAGGGCAAGATGGTCCCGTATCCTTCTGGCGCCATCGTTCCCGACCGCGACTTGGGCCAACGCCCTGCACTCGAGTGCATCCACCTGGGCATTGAGTTCGGTGGCCTTAAGGCAGTCGACGACTTTAGCCTGACTATCGGCAAGACCGAGATCGCCGGTCTGATCGGTCCCAACGGCGCCGGCAAGACCACGGTCTTCAACCTGCTCACCAAGGTGTACCAGCCCACGCATGGCACCATCCTGCTCGACGGCGAGGACACCTCGGGCAAGTCGGTCTACCAGGTCAACCGCATGGGTATTGCCCGTACCTTCCAGAACATTCGCCTATTCAACACCATGACGGTGGAGGATAACGTCAAGGTCGGTCTGCATAACCAGGAGCGTTACTCCGGCTTTGAGGGCGTGCTGCGCCTGCCGACGTATTGGAAGCACGAGAAGGCTGCTCACGAGCGCGCCATGGAGCTGCTGTCCATCTTTGATATGGAGCATCTGGCAAACGAGCAGGCCGGATCGCTGCCTTACGGCGCTCAGCGTCGTCTGGAGATCGTCCGCGCGCTTGCCACCAACCCCAAGCTACTGCTGCTCGACGAGCCTGCTGCCGGCATGAACCCGTCCGAGACCGCGGAGCTCATGGAGAACATCGTCAAGATTCGCGACACCTTTGGCATTGCCATCATGCTTATCGAGCATGATATGTCGCTCGTTATGAACATCTGCGAGGGCATCTGCGTGCTCAACTTTGGTAAGGTCATCGCCAAGGGCACGGCAGAGGAAATCCAGAACAACGACGCTGTTATCGAGGCATATCTGGGCAAGCAGGATAAGGGGGAGAACTAAATGGCAGAGCCGATGCTTTCCGTCTACAACATCAACGTCTGGTACGGCGCCATCCACGCCATCAAGGACATCTCCTTTAACGTTAACGAGGGCGAGATCGTGGCCTTGATTGGCGCCAACGGTGCCGGCAAGTCCACAACGCTCAAGACCGTCTCGGGCCTGCTGCGTTCCAAGACCGGTTCCATCAAGTTTATGGGCGAGGACATTACTCATACGCCCGCTGATAAGCTGGTTGGTAAGGGCCTGGCTCAGGTTCCCGAGGGTCGTCGCGCCTTTTTGCAGATGACGGTCGAGGAGAACCTGGAGATGGGTGCCTATACGCAGCCCAAGTCCACGGTGGCTCCGGGCCTGGAGCGCGTCTACGAGCAGTTCCCGCGCCTGAAGGAACGTCGTCGCCAGGTCGCCGGCACCCTTTCGGGCGGCGAGCAGCAGATGCTCGTTATGGGGCGCGCCCTTATGAGTAACCCCAAACTGCTTATGCTCGACGAACCTTCCATGGGTCTGGCACCGATTCTGATCGAACAGATCTTCCAGATTGTCGAGGACCTGCACAAGGCCGGTACCACGGTGCTTCTGGTCGAGCAAAACGCGCAGATGGCGCTTTCTATCGCCACGCGCGGTTACGTGCTCGAGACTGGCAAGATCACCATGACCGGCACCGGTCAAGAGCTGCTGCACGACGATAACGTCCGCAAGGCCTATCTGGGCGGTTAATCCATTCAACAAAGGGGGCGCTGACCAACCCGGTCAGCGCCCCCTTTTAAGTTGCGGTGAAATAGGGACTAAATGGGGGCGCTAGACGCCAAAACAGTCCCTATTCCACCGCAACTTCATGGGGATGTGTGACAATGCCCGTCGGAAAACATCTGCTGTCTTTGGGGGTCTATCTATGCTGTACGAGTTTTGTGCCGAGAACTTTGAGCGGGTGCCGGCGGCTATCGAGGCCGGTGCAAGGCGCATCGAGCTGTGCGATAACCTTGCCGTCGGTGGTACCACGCCCTCGGCCGGCGTTATCAGCGCTACGACCAACTATGCCCACGAACACGATGCACGGGTGATGTGCATGATCCGTCCGCGTGGCGGCGACTTTCACTACAACCAGGATGAGCTGCGCATGATGGAGATGGACTTGGGCCTTGCCGTGAGTGCGGGCGTTGACGGCTTGGTCTTTGGCTGCTGCAAACCCTGCGCTGGCGGATGGGCGCTCGACGAACTTACGCTTGGCGCCCTCGTGATGGCTGCGGGCTGCGCGACCGAGGAATGTAAGCGTGATCCCATCGACATCACCTTCCACATGTCATTTGACCAGCTCTCGCCCGAGGCTCAGCTCGATGCGATTGATACACTTGCCGACTGCGGCGTTACGCGCATCCTCACGCATGGCGGCGCTGCCGGTACGTCGATCGAGGATAATTTCGATTACCTGGCTCGTTTAATCGAGTATGCGGGCGATCGTTTGACCATCCTTCCCGGCGGCGGCATCACTACGGCAAATCGCGACGCGGTCGCGGCGGCGCTAGGCGTCTCCGAGCTCCATGGCACCAAGATCGTGCCGCTGGAGGTATAACCCGTGGCGCTGGTATTTGACGTTCAGCAGGCGAGCGGTAAGCCCGACGATAATCGTCGCCCTGGCACCGCGTGCCCCTTTTGCGACACGGAGGGACTTGCCAACATCATCCAGCGCGATGGTGACTGTATCTGGCTCGAGAATAAGTTCAAGACCTTGCGGGCCACACGTCAGACCGTATTGATCGAGTCTGCCAATCACGACGCCGACCTGGTGACCTATGAACCGGATGAGCTGCATCATGTGATGCGGTTTGCCCTGGGCTGTTGGCAGCAGATGATCGATTCCCAACAGTACCGCAGTGTGCTCATGTACAAGAACAAAGGCCCACTTTCGGGCGGCAGCCTCGTCCATCCACACATGCAGATTGTGGGCCTGGAACAGGAGGACGGCTATGCGGCGCTGACCTCAGCCAACTTTGAAGGCATCAGTGTCTGGCAACAGGGGAGAATCTCGGTCGACATCTCAACCGAACCGATCATGGGGTTCTTTGAGGTCAACGTTTCAGCCCCGCAGAGAATCGCCGCTAGCGATGACACGAGAGACCAAGCCGAGACGGACCTCTTCGCCGATGCGATTCAGGTAGCTCTGCGCTATATCCTGAACGAGCACCATGGTGGTCGCGCAGAGTCGTACAACTTGTTCTTCT
This sequence comes from Collinsella sp. CLA-ER-H6, assembly GCF_040092305.1. Taxonomy (NCBI): domain Bacteria; kingdom Bacillati; phylum Actinomycetota; class Coriobacteriia; order Coriobacteriales; family Coriobacteriaceae; genus Collinsella; species Collinsella sp. CLA-ER-H6. The sequence goes on along the minus strand of NZ_JBBNLS010000021.1, from coordinate 12,827 downwards.
ACCACATGGACGGTCGGACCATTGCCAAGGCGCTGCCGCGTTGGGTGGTTTCGCCCTACTTTGTCGGGTATCGGCTGGCTCAGGTCAATGCTGAGACCACGCTCGATGTCGATGCGGAGCGACTCCGCGCACATCTGGAGGCGCTCACATCGTAAAGTGAGCGCCCGCACACTGCGGACGGTTTAGCGCGCCATTGCATCGCGGCCGGCCTCGACGCGCTTGCGCTGGGCGGCGCGCTCCTCGCCGGTCAGACGCTCAAAGAAGTGCCCGATAAGCGAGGCGAGCACCTGCTGAAACAACGTTCCACACATGACGGGAAACACAACTTCGCCCGGAAAGTATTGCGTGGCGATGACGGCGCCCGAAGAGATATTGCGCATGCCGCAGGTAAAGCACATGGTGGTCGTTTCGCTATATGGCAGATGCAGCGCGCGAGCGACCAGAATGCCGACGACAAAGCCGCTGATGGCGAAGACCAAAATAAAGAGGGCTACTTCCAAGCGCACCGCGTTCATGTGCAGCATGTACTCGCTCATGGCGGTGGAGTTGGAGGCGATAACGCCCATCATCATGAACTTGCAGGCGGGTGAGAGCGCGGGGGAGAGTTTTTCGTGCCCCCATCCGCGCGTGAGCTCGTTGATCACGATGCCGAGCACGGCGGGGATAGCGATCATAAAGGCCATGTTCTGCATCATACTTGGCACGTCGATCGAGACGGTGGCGCCCAGCAGGAGCTTGAGCGTAAGCGGAATCGTCACAGGTGAGATGACCGAGGACGTCAGGATGATGGTGAGTGCGAGCGGGCCGTTGCCGCCGAACATGCTGATCCACATAAAAGCGGTGACTGCCACGGGCACACTGTATTCGAGCACGATGCCGCAGACAAGGTTGGGGTTGGAACCAAAGAACAACGATCCCATGGCATAGGCCGCGATGGGAATAAGCGCCGCCGAGACCAACAACGCCAGAATCAGGTGCAGCGGACGGTGGAACACCTCGGCTACCTGGTGAAAGGTGTTGCTGAGCGCACCCTGAAACGTCATAAAGGCGAAGAGGGCGGGAACAATGGGCTTGAGAACGCCGATCTGTTGAGGAAAGAGCACGCCGAGCGCCACACAAATCGGAACGATGATCTGCATGTGCCCCGCGAGGAACTTCCCCAGTCCAGCCCATTGCTTCATATGCCCCGCGACTCCCTTTATCCGCGAACTTGTTTGTATGGATATGCTAGACGCTCGTATGTGTCCGTGCGGCTGAAACGCTCGATTGTTTCGAGGCCATTACCGCCATCGTTTGCCGAAACCGCGGCGCACCGCGGCGTTTTGCGTCCGCGCTGCACGGTATAATAAATCCGTTCAACAGATCTGCCTGCCGAAGCGGGCATACACAGAGGACTCATCGCTATGAACCGTGAGAGGTATCGCGGCGACCTGCCCCTATCGGGGGTGGGTGCCTATGCCATCGCTTAAGACGACGCATCGCTGGGCGGTCGCTCAGCAAAATCCCGAGCTCGAAAAGGAACTTTCGGCTGGTCTGGGCATTCCTGGGCTGGTGGCGCGCATTATGGTCGCGCACGGCATTGGCTCCATCAAAGAGGGCCAATTGTTTTTGACGCCTTCGCTCGATCGCGACTGGGCCGACCCACTCATTATCCCGGGCATGTCGGTCGTTGCCGACCGCGTCGAGCGCGCTATTCGCAACCACGAGCACATTGCAGTCTTTGGCGATTTTGACGTTGACGGTATTACGTCGACCTGCCTGTTGACCGAGGCGCTGCGCACGTTTGGCGCCGATGTCACGCCGTTTATTCCGCATCGCTTTGATGAGGGCTACGGTCTTTCGCGCGCGGCGCTCGACCGCGTTAACGAGCTCGCTCGCCCCCAGCTGATCGTAACCGTCGATAACGGCATTGCCGCCAAGGAAGAGGTTTCCTATCTGGAGAGCCTGGGGATCGATTTGGTGGTCACGGACCATCACGAGCCCTCCGACCAGGTGCCGCAGGGTGTGCCCCTGACTGACCCCAAGCTCGAGGACGAGGGCCCCTCGCGTGAGCTTGCCGGTGCTGGTGTGGCGCTCAAGCTGGTGCAAGTCCTGGGTGAGCGCCTGGGCAAGCCGTCGTATTGGCGTTCGCTAATCGAGGTCGCGGCGCTGGGCACCGTGTCCGACATGATGCCGCTCACGCCCGAGAACCGCGCGCTGGTTGCCGAGGGCATCCAGCAGATGCGCGTAACCGCTCGCCCCGGCTATATCGCGCTTGCCGCGCTCGCCAAGGCGGACCTTTCGAGCATTACGGCGGATGGCCTGTCATTCTCGCTCATTCCCCGCTTAAACGCTGCCGGTCGCATGGCCGATCCCAAGCTGGCGCTCGACCTGCTGCTTGCCCGCGATCCCATCGAAGCAAGCGCACTGGCGGCTGAGCTCGAGGAAATCAACCGCCAACGCCGTGAGATCGAGGCGGAGCTCACGCGCGATGCCATGGCAAAGGTCGAGGAGACCTATGACGGCGGACGCGCGATCGTCGTGGGCGGCGAAGGCTGGCACGAGGGCGTCAAGGGCATCGTGGCAAGCCGTCTGACCAACCGCTACCACGTGCCGGCGCTGCTGTTCTCGATCGAGGACGGTATCGCGCGCGGCTCTGGTCGCTCGGTGGGCAAAGTTAACCTGTTTGACGCCGTCGAGCGCTGTTCCGACCTGATGATTCGTCGCGGCGGACATGCCGGTGCGGTGGGTGTGACTATCGAGGCATCCAAGCTCGACGAGTTCCGCCGTCGCCTTTCGGCCGTGCTATCGGAGCTTCCCGCCGAGGACTTTGAGGACACTGACGAGGTTGCCGCCACCGTTGACCTCTCCGAGCTAAATATCGAGACCATCGAGCAGATTTCCCGCCTTGAGCCGTTTGGCCAGGGTAATAAGGTGCCGCTGCTGGCTGCCGAGGGCGTGACGATGTGTGATCGCGCCGTGGTGGGTAAGACCGGCGAGCACATGCGCTTCGTGGCGACGGATGGCGCCGCGAGTGTGCCGGCCATCATGTTTCGTGTACCGCAAATCGATAAGCTCATCAACTGCGATAGCGCTGTCGACTTGGTGTTCGAGGCCGTTGCCGAGCATTGGCAGGGTCGTGTGAAGCCCAAGCTCATGATCAAGGATGTTCTGGTCCGCGATACCACGCTGCCCAGCGTCGACGATCCGGCATGCGAGCTTCGTCGTGGCGTGCAGCCGGCGGATTCCGGCCTGCGCTTGGAGTCGCGCAAGCGCGAGACGCTCGCCCAGCTTTCCTATACCGAGCTCACGCGCTCGCTTATCCATAGCTTTATCGGATCGAACCAGCCGCACCGCGCGCAGGTTGAGGCGCTCGACGCCTTGGCCGATCACCAGAGTGTCTTGGCGGTTATGGGAACGGGCCGCGGCAAGTCGCTCATCTTCCATGTGCATGCCGCGCGTGAGGCGGTGCTTCGCGGACGTGCGAGCATCTTTGTCTATCCGCTGCGTGCGCTTGTTGCCGACCAGGCCTATCACCTCTCGTCGACGATGGCATCGCTTGGCATTGGCGTTGGCGTGCTGACCGGCGAGACCGTGGAGGCCGCACGCGATGACGTGTTCGCCGGCCTAGCTTCGGGCCGCACCGGTATCGTGCTCACGACGCCCGAGTTCCTATCTATCCACCGTGACCGCTTCGCGCGTTCGGGCCGCATCGGCTTTGTCGTTATCGATGAGGCGCATCATGCCGGTCTTGCCAAGGGCGGCGACCGCAGCGCCTATCTCGACATGCCCGATATCCTCAAAGCCCTGGGCGACCCGGTCGTTATGGCTGCGACGGCCACCGCGACGGCTCCGGTCGTGGCCGAGCTTGCCCGCATGCTGCCGATCACTCGCACGGTGGTCGACGAGACGGTGCGCGAGAACCTGCAGCTCGAGGACGACCGTGATCTTGCAAGTCGCGAGAACCGTTTGGTGTCGATTGTGGCGACGGGGGAAAAGACCGTCATCTACGTCAATTCGCGCGACCAGTCCGTGGCGCTCGCCAAGACGTTGCGCAAGCGTGTGCCCGATTGCGCAACCCATATCGCGTTCTATAACGCGGGGCTTGCGCGTTCCGATCGCCGTCGCGTGGAGGAAGCTTTCCGAGACGGCAGCCTCAGCTGCATCGTCTCGACATCTGCCTTTGGCGAGGGCGTCAACCTGCCCGATATCCGCCATGTCGTGCTCTATCACATGCCGTTTGGCGGCATTGAGTTTAACCAGATGAGCGGCCGCGCCGGTCGCGATGGCCAGCCCGCCGTGATCCATCTGCTCTATTCGTCGCGCGACGCCCGCATTAACGAGCGCCTGCTCGACTGCTATGCGCCCGAGCGCGACGAGCTCGTCACGCTCTATCGCGCACTGCAGACCATGTGGCGCTCCAACCGCGGCAAAACCGGGGACGATTCCTTTAGCGCGAGCGATATCGACATCGCGCAGATGTGCCTTGCCATCGATGCTCGCACGCCGGTCGACGAGCGCTCGGTGGAAAGCGGCCTAGGAATCTTCGAAGAGCTTGGTTTCTGTCGCGTTTCGGGGTTTGACGACACCCGTCGCATCGCGATGGCCGAAAACCCCGGCCGCGTGCAATTGAGTAGGTCAATTCGCTATTTGGAGGGCTTGCGCTCGCGCATGGAGTTTTCGGCTTTCCGGAGCTGGGCGCTCGATTCGTGCGCTTCTGATATGCTAGCCAAAGTTAACCGCCCGATCGTACCGCGGGCCTAGGGGAAGGGGACCTCGATGGATGCCGCAGCCCGTACCGCCCATGATTCCACCCTCCAGCCGTTTTCGGAGATGGAGCACTATAAGCATGCCGATGAGCTGCCGCCCGAGATTATGGCGGACAGCTACGACAAGCTGGAGCGCCTGTGCCTCAAATATATGAATGAGGACGACTTTTCTAAGGTGGAGCAAGCCTACTGCTTTGCCGCCGAGAAGCACTGCAACCAAAAGCGCCGCTCGGGCGAGATGTACATTAACCATCCCGTCGAGGTTGCCATCATTTTGGCCGATCTCAAGATGGACTGCGATGTGGTGTGCGCCGCGCTGCTGCACGATACCGTCGAGGACACCGAGACCTCGCTTGCCGATGTTTCCGGCCTGTTTGGCGATACGGTGGCCGAGCTCGTCGATGGCGTGACCAAGCTCACCAACATCGAAGTCGACAGCATGGACGAGAAGCAGGCCCTCACGCTGCGCAAGATGTTCCTCGCCATGTCCAAGGACATCCGCGTCATCATCGTTAAACTTGCCGACCGTCTGCACAACATGCGTACGCTGGCGGCCCTGCGCGAGGATCGTCGCCTGTTTAAGGCTCGCGAGACCATGGACGTGTACGCGCCCTTGGCCGACCGCCTGGGCATGAGCTCTATTAAGTGGGAGCTCGAGGACCTGTCCTTCTTCTACCTGGAGCCCGATGCCTACCAGCGCATCGCGCGCATGGTGGCGGAGTCGCGCGAGGTCCGCGAGCGCTACCTTGCCGAGACCATCAAGACGCTTACCGATGAGCTCAACCGCATTGGTCTGGAGGACTTTCAGATCAACGGCCGCTCCAAGCACTATTGGTCCATCTACCAAAAGATGAAGCGCAAGGGCAAGGAGTTCTCCGAGATCTACGACCTGGTGGCGCTGCGCGTTATTACCCATTCGGTGCGCGATTGCTACTCCACGCTCGGTGCGGTGCATACGCTGTGGCACCCTATGCCTGGTCGCTTTAAAGACTATATCGCCATGCCCAAGGTCAATAACTACCAGTCGCTCCACACGACGGTCATCGGCCCCACGGCTCGTCCGCTCGAGATTCAGATTCGAACCTACGAGATGCATGAGCAGGCCGAGTACGGCATTGCCGCCCACTGGCTATATAAGAAGTCGGGCGGATCGTCTGCTTCCAAGACCAATGACGCTCAACGTTTGGACGACCAGATCAACTGGCTCAAGCATTCGCTCGATTGGGCTGCGTCTGATGAGATCACCGACGCCAAGGAATACCTGCATTCGCTGAAGGTCGACCTCTTCGATCAGGAGATCTTCGTCTTCACGCCCAAAGGCGAGGTCATGGCGCTTCGTGCCGGCTCCACGCCGCTCGACTTTGCCTATGCCGTTCACACCGAGGTGGGAAACCATTGCGTCGGCGCCAAAATCAACGGTGCGGTGGCTCCGCTCACGCACGAGATCAAGACGGGTGACCGTGTCGAGATCCTGACTAACAAGAGTTCCAAGCCGTCGCGTGATTGGCTCAAGATCGTCAAGACACCTTCGGCCAAGTCAAAGATCCGCCGCTATTTTGCCGCTGCGACCAAGGATGACGACGCTGCTGCCGGCCGCGATATGCTGGCCAAGGACCTGCGGAAGCGTGGCTATGGCATTTCTACGCCGCGTTCGACGCGTGCGCTCAACGCCGTAGCGGAGCAGTTTAACTTCAAGCAGCTCGAGGACCTGTTTGCCGCCGTCGGCGCCGGCAAGGTTGCCCCGCGCGCTGTGGGCAATAAGGTCGAGCAAATCTTGGACCCCAAGCCCGAGGAACAGCTCACCAAGGCCGAGGCTATCGCCGAGGTCGTGAAACAGCCTGCTCGCGGCTCCAACCGCAAGCCGCAAAAGCGCGGCAAGAGCGCAAGTAACGGCATTATCGTCAAGGGCGAGAGCAACAGCGGCCTGCTGGTCCGTCTGGCTCATTGCTGCAACCCCGTGACGGGCGACGACATCGTCGGCTTCATCACGCGCGGTCGTGGCGTTTCGGTACATCGCGCCAACTGCCCCAACGTCAAGGGCCTCATGGAGCACCCCGAGCGCATGATCGATGTGGAGTGGGACGGCGCTGCCGACACCCTCTTCCAGGTCGAGATCGTGGTCGAGTGCCTGGACCGTATGGGACTGCTCAAGGATGTCACCATTGCCATTGGCGATGCGGGCGGCAATATCCTTTCTGCCGCCACGTCGACCAACCGCGAGGGTATTGCAACCCTGCGCTTTATGGTCGAGATCTCGGACGCGAGTGGTCTGGATCCGCTGCTGGCTTCCATCAGCAGTGTCGATTCGGTCTACGACGCTCGCCGTCTTATGCCCGGCGAGGGCGGAGCGCAACTCAAGCGCCGTGTGTAAGTGCGAGAGCCTCTCAGCATCATAGATATTGGTTACGTTCGAGGCATCGTTTGGTGCCTCGAGCGTATTTTAGAAGGAGGGTATGCGCATGGACGATATGACTTTGGACCTGACACCCCGAGGCACGGCTTCGATTGAGGCGCTCGTCAACGGCCCGATTCAGACCAACAGCTACGCCGTGATTTCGAATGACGAGTGCTTAATCGTCGATCCGGCGTGGGAGGGCGAGCGTCTTGTGGAGCATATCCGCACCGCGCATCCCGAGGTGCGCGTACTCGGGTCTGTCTGCACGCACGGTCATGCCGACCATGTTGGTGGGGTTGCCGGGGTTCGAGCTGTCGTTGGCGACAGCGCACTATATGAGTTGTGCGCTAAGGACGTGACGGTACCTCGCGCAAATATCGAGGAGCAGCGCGCCATGTGGGGTATCGAGACGCCCGATCCGGGTGAGCCGACGCGCTTGCTTGCCGAGGGCGATACAATCGAGGTGGGCGACGTCTGCCTGCAGGTGATCGAGACGCCGGGGCATACGCCGGGCGGCATCGTCCTGTTCGCCGCGACCGAGCAGGGAAACATCGCCTTTGTGGGCGACACGCTTTTCCCGGGCAGCCACGGTCGTACCGATCTTTCCGGCGGTGACGAGGCGGCGATTATGCGCTCGCTCTCCAAACTTGCCAAGATGCTTCCGCCCGATACCGTTTGCTTGACGGGCCATGGCGATTCGACCACGATGGCGCGCGAACTTATGCAGAACCCGTTTATGCAGATGTAGGCTCGAAGCCGTCTTCCGAACCACGAAGACCGCTCAATCGTCAAGCTATTTTCCCCAGTGGGTCGATTCTGTGGGGCAAACGGTCAAAATTTGTCCAATCGGATGGTATTCGTGAACAAACGAACGTTTATGCTCGGGTATGTCGTGGTAAAATCTCAGGCGTTATCGGAGCAACCTTACAGGAGGTTTCTTTTATGCTCGTCAACGCAGCAGACATGCTCAAGAAGGCCGAGGCCGGCAAGTATGGTCTCGGTGCCTTCAACACCAACAACCTCGAGTGGACCCTGGCTATTCTCCAGGCCGCCGAGGAGGCCAAGTCTCCGCTGATCCTTCAGTGCACCGCTGGTGCCGCTAAGTGGATGGGCGGTTTCAAGGTCTGCGCCGACATGGTCAAGGCTGCCGTCGAGGCCACGGGCGTTACCGTTCCCGTCGCCCTTCACCTCGATCACGGTTCTTACGAGGACTGCTTCAAGTGCATCGAGGCCGGCTTCACGTCCATCATGTATGACGGCTCTCACGAGGAGACCTTCCAGCTTAACCTCGACCGCACCAAGGAGCTCGTTGAGCTTGCCCACTCCAAGGGTATGTCCATCGAGGCCGAGGTCGGCGGCATCGGCGGCACCGAGGACGGCGTGACCTCCAGCGGCGAGCTCGCTGATCCTGCTGAGTGCAAGCAGATTGCTGACCTGGGCGTCGACTTCCTTGCCTGCGGTATCGGCAACATCCACGGCGTGTACCCTGCCGACTGGGCTGGCCTTTCCTTCGAGCGTCTGGGCGAGATCAAGGCTCAGACCGGCGACCTGCCCCTCGTCCTGCACGGTGGCACCGGCATCCCCGAGGATCAGATCAAGAAGGCCATCTCCCTGGGTATCTCCAAGATCAACGTCAACACCGATCTGCAGCTCGTCTTCGCCAAGGGTGTTCGCGAGTACATCGAGGCCGGCAAGGATCAGCAGGGCAAGGGCTTTGACCCCCGCAAGCTCCTCAAGCCTGGTCGCGACAACATCGTTGCCCGCACCAAGGAGCTCATGGAGGAGTTTGGCTCCGTCAACAAGGCGTAAGTAGCGGTTTAACTTTCCCGCCGGAGGCCCCGTTTCCCCTACGCTGTTTCCCTCGCGCTCACCTGGCTTCGCCAGAAGTCGCGCGACGGAATCAGCTCCGGGGAAACGGGGCCTCCTTTGTTAACTCGCTACAGGGTTACTGGGCTGATTTCATTTTTGCTACCGTTCGGCGGTGTTGATGGCTCCCTTGTTGGGGCTTTCTTTTTTATCTCGCTACAATGGACTTCAAGCGTTCTAGTGACTTGGAGTTTTAGTATGGCTGTTGTTAAGGTGCTGCCTTCGGATGGGAAGGTCATTGACGAGGGTCCTGTTGGTTGCTCTGTTGATGTTTGCTGTGATGATTTCCGTCATCTCGATATTGGACTGCCGCCCGAGATTCTTCGACTCAAGGATGCCGGATATTTGACGCAGGCTGTTGCGGCTTGTGATCGTCTTTTGGGGCAGAATCCCGATCCCTCGCTTGCTGCCTGCGTTCGTGCCGAGCGGTATCGCATGCTTGAGACGCCGCTTCATTTTTCGGTGTCGCGCGATCGAGCTATTGCGATGATTCGCGAGGAGTGGCCTGAGTTTACCGAGGAGCAGTTTGACGATCTGATTGACCGTAAGCGTATTGACTGGCGCTTTATCGATGGCGAGCTGTTCGTTCTCGACAACTTCCTCGATTCGCTTCGCGTATATCCCAAAGAGGTTCCCGGCATGCGGCCCGATCCTACGGACGGAATTGCACTGCGCAACCAGATGCTCGAGGAGATGGAGTCGCAAAACGGATTGGCTCGCGTCATTACGCTTAAAGCGTCCGTGTCTGTCCCCGGCGCTCTGGAGGGGGAGACCGTTTGCGCTTGGCTTCCCGTCGCGGCTGCCTGCCGTCAGCAGTCTCGGGTCGAGATTCTCGACATGACGCCGGAGGGTGCTGTTGCTCCCGCGAACGCTTCGGCGCGTACCGCCTCGTGGTCTTCTTCGAGTGAGCGCTCATTCTCGGTGACTTATCGTTATCACATCGATGCTGCTTATTGTGATGTCTACGGTGGCATACTTCCGGTTCATCCGCGTATGGACGCGCCTCTGCCCGAGGATATTTCCGAGGACCGTCCGCACATTGCATTTACGCCGTATCTGCAGCAGCTGACGGCCAGTGTTGTTGGCGGACTCGAGGATCCGCTCGATCGCGCCCGTGCTATCTATGATTACCTGACGCAGTATATCGACTATCGCTATCAGCCGCCGTACTTGCTTTTGGGATCTATTGCCGATGACTGCGCGCATTCGCTCCGCGGCGATTGCGGCGTTATGGCGCTCACGTTTATCACCATGTGCCGTATCGCGGGCGTGCCTGCCCGTTGGCAGAGCGGCCTGTACGTTGCGCCCGATTCGGTGGGGTCGCACGACTGGGCAGAGTTCTATACGCCGCAGACCGGTTGGCTCAACGCCGACGTGTCATTTGGATCTTCTGCTCGCAGGATGGGGGAGGAGTGGCGCCGCCGTCACTACTTTGGCAATCTCGACCCGTGGCGTATGGTGGCCAACAATCGATTCCAGGCAGAGTTTGAGCCCTCTTTCGACGGCATGCGCGAGGACCCTTACGATAACCAGATGGGTGAGGCTTCGGTCGACGGTCGCGGATGCCGTCAGCGCGAGATGCTACGCACGGTCGAACTTATCGAAATGCTCGAAGTTCCATTTTCGGACTAATCGGTAGAAAGCTGTGATAAACTAACTCACGCATTGCGTGCCCGAGTGGCGGAATTGGCAGACGCAGTGGACTCAAAATCCACCGTTGGCAACAACGTGCGAGTTCGAGTCTCGCCTCGGGCACCATACATGCAAGTGAGCGTTCAAGGGGGTTGCGGCCCCCTTTTTCGTGCCGAACTCGCGTGAGCGCGCCACGCGTCCGAAGCCCGGGGCTTCGCGAAGCGAAGGCCCTTCGAGTCTCGCGTCGGGCACCATACATGCAAGTGAACGTTCAAGGGGGTTGCGGCCCCCTTTTTCGTGTACGTAATGTGATAACGCGCTGTACGTGTTATTATTCGCAAGGCGTTGTTCCCGCAATGCCCTAAAGAGGAACCCGAGGGTTCCCACCTTTTGGCGCCAATGAGCAGCTGACTGGTCATACAACTTAGATTCCCTTCCTCAAATCGAGGAACTCTATGTGTACGACCTGGTTGCTGAGAAGCGCCGGGTTATTTTTTTATGAATGGAGGTAGGGAAAATAGCTAAGTCTGATGACACCCGCATCAACGACGAGATCACTGCATCTTCGTGCCGTTTGATTGGCGTCGATGGCTCTCAGCTCGGCCTGTTCGCCATCCGCGATGCCCAGCGCGTCGCCGACGATCAGGGTCTCGACCTAGTCGAGATCGCTCCCAACGCGGAGCCGCCGGTCTGCAAGGTCATGGACTACGGTAAGTTCAAGTACCAGCAGGCCATGAAGGCCAAGGCTGCTCGTAAGAACCAGTCCAAGGTCGAGGTCAAGGAAATGAAGTTCCGACCCAAGATCGACGTTGGCGACTACGAGACCAAGAAGGGCCACGTTCTGCGTTTCCTCAAGAAGGGCGCACGCGTTAAGATCACCATCATGTTCCGCGGCCGTGAGATGGCTCACCCGGAGCAGGGCCTTAACGTTCTCGAGCGTCTCGCCGAGGATCTCAAGCCTTACGCTACGGTCGAGTCCAAGCCTAAGATGGAAGGCCGTAACATGCTTATGCTGCTCGCCCCGATTAAGGGCGCCTTCGATGAGGATAAAGCGGCAAGCGATACCAAGTAACTAGTGTTCTGTAACCGATTAAGGAGTATTTCATGCCTAAGATGAAGTCCCACAGCGGCACCAAGAAGCGTTTCCGCAAGACTGGTACCGGCAAGCTTATGCGCGCCAAGGCTTTCAAGAGCCACATCCTGAGCAAGAAGTCCACCAAGCGTAAGCGTGGCTTCCGTCAGGAGACCGAGATCGCCGCTGCCGACCGCAAGGTCATCAAGTCGCGTCTCGCCTAAGTTCGCGTTCCCGTTTTTCGTTTTACCGTCTAGGAGTTGATAGAACATGGCACGTATTAAGCGCGCTGTTGCCGCCAAGAAGAAGCGCCGTACCGTTATGCACCGTGCGAAGGGTTACTACGGTGCCGCTTCGCGTACTTACAAGCATGCTAAAGAGCAGGTCCAGCACTCCCTGCAGTATCAGTATCGTGATCGCCGCAACAAGAAGCGCGAGATCCGTTCTCTCTGGATCACTCGTATCAACGCTGCTGCTCGCCTGAACGACATCTCTTACTCTCAGTTCATGCACGGCCTGAAGGTTGCCGGCATCGAGCTCGACCGCAAGGTCCTGGCTCAGATGGCTTACGAGGACATCGAGTCCTTCAACGAGCTGGCTACCATCGCCAAGAAGGCTCTCGAGGCCTAATAGATTCTCTTGAATCGCTAGGGGAGTGTCGCGTTGTGCGCGGCGCTCCCTCTTTTTATCTGAAGCGCTGGTTTATATAGCAAAAGCGCGGGTAGATAGACACTTACAGGTGACCGATCTTTATATATCTCTTAACCGAAGGGTCATCATCTGATACGTGCAGTATTTCTGCACCAGCCTTTCTATGACTTATATAGGAAGCGATGTATTGTGTAGGACTTGTGAAGAGTGGAATTCCCGCCCGCGGGGGCCCTCCGGTCTGGCAATATATCTCCTTGCCGCGCGGCCCGGTGGAACCGGATCAGCCGCGGGGCGTGCACCTTGAGAACCGGATACTGCGAGGATGGACACACCAGATGTGTCGCATCCGGGCAGACATCGAACCATTTGAAATGGTCTAACTTGGATTTGTTTTTCGCAAGGCCGCCGAGAGGCGGCCCCGAGAAATTCCTTTTCCTATACTAGAACCATATGAATCGAACGG
>NZ_JBBNLS010000020.1:0-41772 GCF_040092305.1 Collinsella sp. CLA-ER-H6 | reverse complement strand
ATAAGGAGGGCCTACGAGGCATGGGTCGAGGCCGGACTTCCGCTCGATTGGGACAGGCAGGCCTTCGAGGCCGAGCGCAAAATGGATTCTAAAAAACACCTTGCCAAATAGGAGCGTCAGGACGCAAGAAACCCCCGCCGCACGAAGTACGCAGCGGGGGTTTCTTGCATGTCCGAGGACGTTCTGAAAAGTAACTTCAGGGCGGGCCCGGACGAGAACAACCGACTACAGATCGATGTGCGATTCCTTGATCGGGAACGGCTCCGCGAAGTGGCAGGCGCAGCAGTGACCCGGTGCAACTTCCTTAAACTCGGGAAGCTTCTCGGAGCAGATGCCCTGCGCGATCGGGCAGCGCGTGTGGAAACGGCAGCCGGTCGGCGGATCCAGCGGTGACGGCGGATCGCCGGCAAGGATGATGCGCTTACGGGTCTTCTGGATATCAGGATCGGGAACCGGCACGGCAGACAGCAGCGACTGCGTGTACGGATGGTGAGGCTCGCTATAGAGCGTCTTCCAGTCCGAAACCTCGACCATCTTACCCAGATACATAACGGCGACGCGATCGGAGATGTGCTGCACGACGGACAGATCGTGGGCGATAAACAGATATGCGGTACCGAACTTGTCCTGCAGTTCCTTGAGCAGGTTTAGAACCTGGGCCTGAATAGACACATCAAGAGCGGAAACCGGCTCGTCGCAGATAATCAGCTTGGGCTTCAGCGCAAATGCGCGGGCAATGCCGACACGCTGACGCTGACCGCCGGAGAACTCATGAGGATAGCGGTTAATGTGCTCGGGGTTCAGTCCGACAACGTCGAGAAGCTCGCGGACACGCTCAATGCGCTCCTCCTTGGTGCCCACGCCGTGAATGGTCATGGGCTCGGAGACGATCTCGCCGATGGTCATACGGGGATTCAGCGAAGCATAAGGATCCTGGAAGATAAACTGCATCTCGCGACGCATGTCCTTGATCTCATGCTTGCTCATCTCGGCAACATCTTTACCCTGGAAGAACACCTTACCGGCGGTCGGCTTGGTCAGGCGCATAATGGTGCGGCCCGTCGTGGACTTACCGCAACCAGACTCGCCAACCAGACCAAAGGTCTCGCCAGGATAAATCTCAAAAGAGATGTCGTTTACGGCAGAGACGACGCGCTTGGAAAAACGCTTGGCGAACATGCCGGACTCAGCGGGGAACTCCTTAGAGAGGTGCTCGACCTTCAGCAGCGGAGTACGCTCGTTATTATCTGCCATTACGCCTCGCCTCCCTTCTTGGAATCCTTGCGCGAACGGGACGTCTCGGGGGCGTTCTTAAGGAACTCGGGGTCACCGGAATAATGACACGCAGAATAGTGGCCGGACTCGGTGACAACACGCTCGGGGCGCTGTTTGCGGCACTTATCGGTCGCATAGGGACAACGAGGCGAGAACACGCAGCCCTCGGGCAGGTTCATGAGCGAAGGCGGGTTGCCGTGAATCGGCGTAAGCGGCTTCTTCTCATCGATGGCCTGCTCCGGAATGGAGCGGATAAGGCCCCATGTGTAGGGGTGACGGCTCTCGTAGAAGATTTCCTCAGCAGTACCGAACTCGACGGGACGGCCGGCGTACATAACCATGATCTTGTCGGCCATATCGGCGACGACGCCCAGGTCATGGGTAATCATGATGATGGCGTTGCCGTTCTTCTCCTGCATTTCCTGCATAAGCTCAATAATCTGAGCCTGAATGGTAACGTCCAGGGCAGTCGTGGGCTCGTCGGCAATCAGAATATCGGGATCGCAGGCAAGGGCCATGGCAATCATGACGCGCTGACGCATACCGCCAGAGAACTGGTGTGGATACTCATTGACGCGCTTCTCGGGCTCGGGAATACCAACGAGGTCCAAAAGCTCGGTGGCACGCTTGAGCGCCTCCTGCTTGGAGTAGCCACGGTGCAGACGAAGGCCCTCGCCCACCTGTTTGCCGATCTTATAGACCGGGTTCAAGGAGGTCATAGGATCCTGGAAGATCATCGCGATATCGTTACCGCGAATGTGCTGCATCTCTTCCTCGGTCATTTCGAGGATGGAGCGGCCGCGATAGCGAACGTCGCCGCCCTCGATCTTTCCCGGAGGCATCGAGATAAGGCCCATGATGGTCATGGCGGTCACGGACTTACCGGAGCCGGACTCACCGACGACACCCAGAGTCTCGCCACGATCGAGCGTGTAGGACACACCATCGACAGCGCGAACAACGCCATCCTCGGTGTGGAAATACATCTTAAGGTCATCGACCTCGAGCAGATGCTGGCCCTCGGGAACCGGCTGGTCCTTCAGGTCCACATAGTTCTTGTTCTTCTTCATCCTTATGCGTCCTTCATCTTGACGTCGAGGGCGTCGCGCAGACCGTCACCCAGCAGGGTGAAGGCGAGCACCGTCGAGAGAATTGCCAGACCGGGCATGATCATCATCCAGGGAGCAGTCAGAAGATACTGCTGACCGTCCTGAATCATGGAGCCCCACGAAGGCGTAGGCGGAATAACGCCCATGCCGAGGAAGGACAGAGCGGACTCGGTCAGAATGGCGCCACCAATGTTCATGGTCGCGTAGACCACGATGGAGGCAACGGAGTTCGGGAAGATGTGACGTACAACGATACGAGCATCGGATGCACCCATCGCGCGCGCAGCGTCAACATAGTCGTTTTCCTTGACCGTCAAGATCGCAGAGCGGAAGACGCGCGCAATCGAAGGCCAGCCGAGAATACCGATGGCAATAAAGACGTTCTGAAGACCACGGCCGATAACGGCAATCATGGCGACAACGAACAGCACGTACGGGAACGCCAGGAAGATATCCGCACAGCGCATGATGATCGTATCCCAGATGCCGCCGTAGAAACCGGCCAGGGCGCCCATGACCAGACCGATCAACGTGGAGATGGCAGTGGCCATAATACCGACGGAAAGCGAAATACGTGCACCGTAGATAACACGGACCAGAATGTCACGACCAAGGGCGTCGGTGCCAAACGGGTGCTCTGCACACGGAGCCAGCAGCGACGTCTCGGCCATGGTGGTCGAGTCGGAAGCCGTCGGCGAACCGAGCCAGGGCTTAGCCCACAGATCTGCGGTCAGGGCAACCACAACGACGATGATGATCCAGCAGACACCGATAACGGCGAGCTTGTTCTTACGAAGACGCTTAAAAGCGTCGCCCCACAGCGTGCGGGACTTGGCGGGAGCAGATGCGGCCTTGGTGGCGGTAGCCTGCTCCTGAGACTGAGAATCAGTTTCCTGCATGAGACGTACCTCCCTTAGGCCTTATCCGACGGACCGCCAAGGCGGATGCGCGGGTCGAGGAATGCATAGCTGATGTCGACGAGCAGGTTGATCACCATGACGACGACGACGATGAGCGTAACGCCGCCCATAACGATGGGCCAGTCACGCATGCTAATGGCGCGATAGACCTCATAGCCGATACCGGGCCAGTTAAAGACCGTCTCGGTCAGGATGGCGCCCGAAAGCATGCCACCAAAGTCGACACCAATATAGGTAACGACGGGGATGAGTGCATTCTTAAGCGCATGCTTGATGATGATCGCACGATTGGAGAGACCCTTGGCCTTTGCCGTACGGATGTAATCCTGGTTCATGACGTCAAGCAGCTGCGAGCGCATGATGCGGGCAGCATAAGCGGTCGAAACCGAAGCCAGCGTAATGGTCGGAAGCACATAGTGCATCCAATCCTGATACTGAGAGCTGGAACCGCCGGCGCCCGAGATCGGCATGGAGAATGCACCGCCCGTGGCGTCCTTGAGGATGACGCCAAAGAACAGCTGCAGCAACATACCGAGCCAGAAGGCCGGGACCGCAACGAGGATCGACGTGGTGAGCGTTACCAAAATATCCCAGAAGGAATAACGCTTTACCGCCGAAATGATACCCGCACCGATACCCATGATTGCCTCGAGCACGATGGCGCACGCGGCAAGTTTGACCGTATACGGATACTTCTGAGCAAAGATTTCCGTAACCGGCAGCTTGCGCTGATACGAATTGCCCAGATCGCCATGAAGCAGGCCGTTCATGTAATACAAGTAACGGTCCACGAGCGACGTTTGAACGGGGTCGCCGTTCTCGTCAAGGATCGCGTTGCCGTCCTCGTCCGACTGGACCAGGTGATAGCGAACGCGAAGCTGAAGCTCTACCTCGGGGGACAGAGCCTTGTCTCCACCGATCAGCTTGATCGGATCTCCCGGCACGATATTCTGGAGGGCGAACAGAATCAGCGTAACGCCCAAAAACACCGGGATGAACTGAAGCACACGTTTAACGATGTACTTACCCATACCACTCCCCTATCTAGGGATTAACCTAAATGGGATGCCGATCGCCAGACCGGCATCCCAAAATTACCATCAGCCAGTTTACCCCAGGTTAGGGAGAACTGTATGTTTCCCATGAGGTCTACGTAAATACTTGACCCTCACGGAAGCTGCAAACTCTTAGGCGAGCTCAGCGGTACCCAGCTCGGCGTGCTTCTGCGGATCGACATAGAGGTGCTTGATGCGATCAGAACCGGCGATGGTATGCGTGTAGAACATCACCGGGATGACCGGGCAGTCAGCAGCGACCATTGCGTCGGCCTCCTGCATCTTAGCGACGCGCTCTTCGTCGTCAACCGTGGTACGGGCCTCGTCGACCTTGGCGTCGAACTCGGGGTTGTTGTAACCAGAACGGTTGTCGCCACCGAGGGAGTCGGAGTGGAACAGCGGATACAGGAAGTTGTCCATGATCGGATAGTCGGCAATCCAGCCCAGACGACCGAACTGATAGTCGAAGTTCTGGTACTGCTCGAGCAGGGCAGACCACTCGGGGGTATCGGAGACAGCGGTAACGCCAACCTTGGCGAGGTCGCCGATGATGGACTCCATGATCTCCTTGTGACCGCCGTCCTGGTTGTAGGAAAGGGTCACGCTAATGCCACGATCGCCGTTAGCGCCAGCGGGAGCAACCTTGTCGAGGTACTCGTTAGCCTTGTCGACGTCGTAGGCGCAGAACTCCCATGCGCCCTCCTTGTAGCCATCGATGCCCGGAGGAACAATGCCGTCAGCGGGGGTACGGGTACCCTTGAAGAGGGTCTTGCAGATGGCCTCACGGTTGATGGCCAGGGAGATACCCCTACGCAGGTCGGCGTTGTTGAACGGCTCGGCCGTGTTGTTGCAGGTCAAGTAGTAGGTGGAAGGCTCGGCGCCGAGCAGCATGCGCTCGCCGTCACCCATGGTGTAGCCGTCCTTGGACACGCCGCGATCCTTCTTGGCGGCGTCGATCTGAGCGACGGGAACGTCGCAGACATCGAGGTTACCGGCCTGGAACTCCTTGTAAGCGGTCTCCATG
The DNA here is from genome assembly GCF_040092305.1 of Collinsella sp. CLA-ER-H6. Taxonomy (NCBI): domain Bacteria; kingdom Bacillati; phylum Actinomycetota; class Coriobacteriia; order Coriobacteriales; family Coriobacteriaceae; genus Collinsella; species Collinsella sp. CLA-ER-H6. Next base: position 36,389 of record NZ_JBBNLS010000020.1, on the reverse strand, counting down.
TCCTTGATGACCTGGAAGTGGATGCCATCGATCTTGGCCTTGTCGCCATAGTAATCGTCGAACTTCTTGAGGTTGATCTCCTGACCATCCTCCCACTTGCCGTCCATCATGAACGGGCCGTTACCGACCGGTGCAAGATAGAAGCTCTTGACATCGGACTCAGCGCACTCGGGAACCGGGGCCAGAGCCGGGTGAGAGGCGACGAAGGGGAAGTCGGCGTAAGCGGAAGACAGCTTGACGACGAGGGTCTCATCGTCGGGGCAAGTAACACCGCTGAGCTCGGTAGCGTTACCGGCAAGCAGGTCGTCATAGCCCTCGACCATGGAAAGGTGATAGGAGACCTCGGAAGGGCCGTACTCGGTAGCGATGGCCGACTTGGTGTTGACCAGACGCTCCCAACCGAGCTTGAAGGACTTGGAGGTAACGTCGTCACCGTTGTGGAACTTGGCCTTCTTGATCTTGAAGGTAAACTCGGTGGCGTCGTCGTTGGCCTTAAAGGACTCGCAAGCCAGCGGAACGATCTCGCCCTTCTCGGCGTCATAGGCGGTCAGAGCATCAAAGAGCTGGTACTCGACCTGAGTGCCCTGGTCCTCCTGGACATTGTAGGGGTCGATGCAAACCGGGTTGTTGATGTAGAAGTTCAGCGTCGAACCGGACTCAGAACCGGAAGTGTCGCCGCCCTTCTTGCCGCATGCGGCAAGAAAAGCCATGGAGCTCGCAGCAAGGGTGCCGCCAACAAAGGCGCGACGACCCATAACGGGCTGGTGGAACATAGAATCAGCCATGCCATCCTCCTTATGAGATAGGACAAAGAAATGTTCAGTCGGATACATGTCGAGACAATCCGATCCGAACCATCAAAACGCCGCCCGTTGCTATGGCTGGTTATGCACAACAGACCAACGTTTTGCAATACTGTAGCGCATTTTATGCACGATTTGGGGCTAATTCCGGTCAACGGTCGAGAATTTCTTTAGTTAGGCGAAGTATGTGGGGATATTTTGACTCTGTTACAAATATGTAAACAAAAAGGGTCCCGCACTTGCGAAACCCTTTTCAAGTATTTATGCAGCTCGTGCTTAGTAGCCCACGATGCCCTGCGGGAAGAAGAACATGCACAGGACGACGCACACGGCAAACACGACAGCCATGATGACAGTCAGGCGGTCAAGGTTCTGCTCCATAACGCCTGTGGCAGAGCTGGAGTTATACAGCGAACTAGCGATCATATCCGAAACGCCGGTGCCCTTACCGGAATGCATCAGGACGAGAATCGTCAACGCCACGGCAGAGACAGCCCAAACGACAAACAGAAGAATCTGAAACGGACCCATAGATAAGCTCCTTAATAGAACAATTCAAACTCCAGTACTGTACCACAATCCCCCGCTCTACCCTACCTGCCACTCGGAGACGGGGCGGAAATGGCAGAAATACCAAAAAGGGGGTTGTCCAATTGTGGACAACCCCCTGCAAGAAAACGCTTGGAGTTTTCTCTTAGGCCTCGGTGGCGAGCACGCGACCCGTCATCTCGGCGGAAGGCTCAATACCAGCCATGGTGAGCATGGTCGGAGCGATATCGGAAAGACGGCCGTCCTCGATACCGGTGAGCTTGGCCTTCTCATCAACGATGATGAACGGCACGCGGTTGGTGGTGTGAGCCGTGAACGGATGCTTGGAACCGTCGGAAGCGACGTCAAACATGTGATCGGCGTTGCCGTGGTCGGCGGTAATCAGCGCAAAGCCGCCCTTGGCGAGAATCGCCGGGACAACCTTGGACAGAGCATCGTCAACAGCCTCAACGGCCTTAACGGCAGCGTCGAAGACACCGGTGTGACCAACCATGTCGCAGTTCGCGAAGTTCACGATGTAGAAATCAGCGCGATCCTCGTTGATTGCGGCGACGAGCTTCTCGGTAACCTCGGGAGCGCTCATCTCGGGCTGCAGATCGTAGGTAGCAACCTTGGGGGAAGCGACGAGCACGCGCTCCTCGCCCTCCTTGGGCTCCTCGATGCCGCCGTTGAGGAAGAACGTCACGTGGGCGTACTTCTCGGTCTCGGCGGTGTGCAGCTGCTTCAGGCCATTGGCGGCGATAACGTCGGCCAGGACGTTCTCGGGGAACGTCTTGGGGAAGGCGACCTCAACGTCAAACGTCGGATCGTACTCGGTCATCGTCACAAAGTGCGAAAGTTTGATCTGCTCGCGCTCAAAGCCGTCGAACTCCTTGTCCGTGAACACGCGGGTCATCTGACGAGCGCGGTCGGGACGGAAGTTGAAGAAGATGGCCGCGTCGCCCTCGTGGATGCCCTCGTTGTGGGCAGCGAAGGGTTCGACGAACTCATCGCCGCGCGGATCCTTCTCGTAGTAGGCCTTGATACCGGCAACGGGGTCGGTATCGGCATCGGACGCATTGACCATGACGTCGTAGGCGCGCTGGATGCGCTCCCAACGGTTATCGCGGTCCATGGCCCAATAACGGCCCGAGACAGTAGCAACGCGAGCGTCGCAACCGGTCTCCTCGGAGATCTTCGCCAGGAAGGCGCAGAACTCGCTCATGTAGCCGGCACCAGACTGCGGGTCGACGTCGCGGCCGTCCATAAAGGCGTGGACGCGAACGGTCTTGACACCGTGCTCGGCAGCCATCTTGACCAGGGCCTCGACATGGTTCATGTGAGAATGAACGCCGCCAGGGCTCATAAGGCCCATGAGGTGAAGGGTCTTGCCATCGGCCTTGACATCATCCATAGCCTTGACGAAAACCTCGTTCTTGGCGATGGAGCCGTCCTTGATGGCGTTGTTGATGCGAGAAAGCTCCTGAAACACGATGCGGCCGGCACCGATGTTGAGGTGACCCACCTCGGAGTTACCCATCTGGCCGTCGGGAAGACCCACGTCCTCGCCCGAAGCACCGAGTGTGGTGTGGGGGTACTTCTCGTACAGGCTATCAAGGAAGGGCGTCTTGGCAGCGGCAACGGCGTTCTCGCCATCGGCCGGAGCCAGGCCGCAGCCGTCCATGATGATCAGGAGTGCAGGAAGATGACGCTGTGCCATATGTCCTACTCGCCTGCCTTGACGACCATAGAGGCAAAGTCGGCAGCCTTGAGCGAAGCGCCGCCCACGAGGGCGCCGTCAACGTCGGGCTTGGCGACGAGCTCGGCGATGTTGCCGGGCTTGGCGGAACCGCCGTAGAGAACGCGGATGCCGTTGGCGAGCTCCTCGCCGAACATCTCCTTGAGGGTCTCACGGATAGCACCGCAGACCTCCTGGGCGTCCTCGGCGGTAGCGGTCTTGCCGGTGCCGATGGCCCAGATGGGCTCGTAGGCGACGACGACCTGCTTGGGGCAGGTGATCTCAAGACCAGCAAGGCCGGCCTTGACCTGGTTCACGACGTGCTCGACATAGGTGCCGGCCTCGCGGACCTCGAGGGACTCGCCGCAGCAGAAGACGGGAACAAGACCGGCGGCAACGAGAGCCTTGGCCTTCTTGTTCTGGTCCTCGTCGGTCTCGTGGAAGTAGTCACGACGCTCGGAGTGACCGATGATGCAGTAGGTGCAGCCAGCGGACTTGAGCATGTCGCAAGAGGACTCACCGGTGAAGGCACCCTTGGCCTCCCAGTACACGTTCTGTGCACCGAGGGCGATGGGGGCAGCCTGAATGCGGTCATGGACCGTGGTGATGTCGATGGTCGGAGGGCAGACGAGCACCTCGACGCCAGCCGGAACCTCGGGCAGAGCCTGGGCCAGCTCGTCGGCGAGCTTGGCAGCCTCGGCGACGTCGTTGTTCATCTTCCAGTTACCAGCGATAAGAAGGGTGCGATTAGGCATCGAGAAGCGCCTCCACTCCGGGCAGGGCCTTACCCTCGACGAGCTCCATGGAAGCGCCACCGCCGGTGGAGATCCAGCTCATCTTGTCGGCCAGGTTAAACTTGTTGACGGCTGCGACGGAATCGCCACCACCGATGATCGAGGTGCAGTCGGCCTCGGCAACAGCCTCGGCGATAGCCTGGGTGCCGTGAGCGAAGTTGTCGAACTCGAAGACGCCCATGGGGCCATTCCAGAACACGGTCTTGGCGCCCTTGACAGCCTCGGCGTAGAGCCCCTCGGTCTTGGGGCCGATGTCCATACCCTCGCGGTCGTCGGGGATAGCGTCGGAAGCGACAACCTCGGGGACAGCGTCCTCGCCAAAGTGATCGGCAACGCGGTTGTCGATGGGGAGCAGGATCTTGACACCCTTCTCCTCGGCCTTCTTGAGCATCTCGCCGGCGCGCTCGACCCAGTCCTCTTCCTTGAGGGACTGACCAACGGACAGGCCCTGAGCCAGGAAGAAGGTGTAGGCCATGCCGCCACCGATGATCAGGGTGTCAGCGGAGTCGATGAGGTGATCGAGAACGCCGATCTTGGAGGAAACCTTGGAACCGCCGACGATGGCGACGAAGGGGCGCTCGGGCTCGGCGAAGATGCCGGTCAGCGTGTCGACCTCCTTCTCGAGCAGGAAGCCGGCGACGGCAGGCAGGTAAGCGGCGGGGCCCACGACGGAACCCTGGGCGCGGTGAGCGGTGCCGAAGGCATCGAGAACGAAGACGTCACCATAGGAAGCGAGCTTCTTGGCGATCTCGGGATCGTTCTTCTTCTCACGCTTGTCAAAACGGACGTTCTCGAGAACGAGGACCTTACCCGGCTCGACGGCGGCGACAGCCTCAGCAGCCTTCTCGCCGTAGGTGTCAGCGACAAAGGCAACGTCGAGACCAGAGAGCTCAGCGAGCTTCTTGGCGACGGGCTCGAGGGACAGCTCGGGCTGGAAGCCGGTGCCCTCGGGACGGCCGAGGTGGCTCATGAGGATGACGCGAGCGTTGTGCTCAACGAGGTAGTTGATGGTGGGCAGGGCAGCCTTGATACGGGTGGTGTCGCCAACGACGCCATCCTTGATAGGCACGTTAAAGTCAACGCGGACGAGAACGCGCTTGCCGTCGACATCGATGTCGCGGACGGTCTTCTTGGTAAAGGCCATGTTTGCTTCTACCTTTCGTACGTGTCTGCCTTCCATTACGGCAGACGATTTCTTATAAAAAGGACGCGACCCTAGGGTGTAAGCCCTATAAGGCCGCGCCCTTCTTTAGACGCTCAACGAGCTATTCGCTAAAAGCTAAATTAAGCAACGAACTTCTCGAAGTACTTGATGGTGCGGACCATCTGAGAGGTGTAGGAGTTCTCGTTGTCGTACCAAGAGGTGACCTGAACGAGGGTCTGGCCGTTGCCGAGGTCAGAGCACATGGTCTGCGTGGCGTCGAAGATGGAGCCGTGGGTCTCGCCGACGATGTCGCGGGAGACGATCTGGTCCTCGTTGTAGGCGAAGGTATCGGGGATGGTCTCGGCGTAGGCCTTCATGGCAGCGTTGACCTCGTCGACGGTGACCTTCTTGTCAACGACGGCGTAGAGGTTGGTCAGCGAGCCGGTCGGCGTCGGGACGCGCTGGGCGGCACCGATGAGCTTGCCGTTGAGCTCGGGGAGAACCAGGCCGATGGCCTTGGCAGCGCCCGTGGTGTTCGGGACGATGTTCTCGGAGCAGGCGCGAGAGCGACGGAAGTTGCCCTTGCGCTGCGGGCCGTCGAGCGGCATCTGGTCGCCGGTGAAGGCGTGGATGGTGGTCATGATGCCGGACACGATGGGAGCGAAGTCGTTCAGACCCTTGGCCATCGGGGCGAGGCAGTTGGTGGTGCAAGAAGCAGCGGAGATGATGTTGTCCTCAGCGGTCAGCGTCTCATGGTTGACGTTGTACACGATGGTGGGCAGATCGCTGCCGGCCGGAGCGGAGATGACGACCTTCTTGGCGCCAGCGTTGATGTGGGCCTGAGCCTTAGCCTTGCTGGTGTAGAAGCCGGTGCACTCGAGAACGACGTCGACGTCAAGGTCGCCCCAAGGCAGGTTGTTAGCGTCGGCCTCCTTGTAGATCTTGATCTCCTTGCCGTCAACGGTGATGGAATCCTCGCCAGCAACGACCTCGTGATCGCGAGCGTAGTTGCCCTGCGTGGAGTCGTACTTCAGCAGGTAAGCGAGCATATCGGGAGAGGTGAGGTCGTTGATAGCGACGATCTCGGAGCCCTCATGACCGAACATCTGACGGAAAGCCAGACGACCGATGCGACCGAAGCCGTTAATAGCAACCTTTACTGCCATTGTGTCTCCTTTCGTAAGGCCCCCGCGAGCTACAGCGCCCGCCGTTGAGGCCCACAAACTAACCACTCGCCTAATATACCTTTTTTTTGACTTGAATTTCACGAGAATGCCCGAAATTGAAAATCAAATTTACGTTAAAACGTTTTAAAGACTAAAATAGCAGCTAAATCCATATATAAGTCGTTACTTCAAACTACCTGTTTGCTTCAATGAGCTTTTCAAGCCGTAAAACACGATGGTAGAGGGCTGACTTCGACAAGGGAGGGTCAGCCATCTCCCCCAAATCACGCAGCGACAGATCAGGATAGCGCTCGCGCAGGTCGCAAAAGACCGCCAAGGCATCCGGAAGCGCATCGCGAAGGCCACGCTGCTCGAGCTCATCGATAAGCGCAAGCTGATGTTGGGCAGCACCGGCGCTTCTGGTCTGGTTGGCGAGCTCGGCATTCACGCGACGGTTCACATCGTTCTTAACCAACTTGACCGCGCGCGCCTCCTCAATCTCGGCAACGCTGCGCTTGGCACCAATCAGCTTTAATAGATGCTCGATTTCCTCGGCGCTCTTAATGTACACGGCATATGACCCCCGCCGTGCATTAACACGAGCATGGACCCCAATCTGCTCCAACAAATCGCAAAGTCCCTTGGCATATTGCTCGCCCTGCACAGCGATCTCCAAATGAAAATCGCCGCGTGGATCGGCCACGAAGCCGCCCGCGATGAGCGCGCCGCGGATATAGGCAAGTCTACAGCAAGGACGGGCGACAATGTGACGCGGCACACCTGCGACGAGCCCTCCCCTACGGTCGAGAATGCCCAGCAGCACCAGAGCCTTATCCAAATCGGGCTGATCAGGCAAGGTGATGAGGTAGTTTCGAACCTTATGCAAGACAGATTTGCGGACGGTGAACTCCGTTTTGAGCTTAAGGATACGATGCGTCAGCGTGATCATCGTGCGCGCGACGGCTCCCGTCTCAGTCGCAACCGTCAAACGATACCGCCCAGAGCCGGCAAGCGAGAGCGTACCGCTCACACGCGTGAGGGCGGCAAGCGTCGACAAGTCGCAGTATTCACATTCGGGTTCGCAGCGCGCAAGCTCGTCGCGCACCTCAGCGGTAAACGACATGCAGGCCTATGCCTTCGTGTTGGCGCGCGACAGGTCGCGGTGGGAGATGCTCACATGATACTGAGCGCCTTCCAGGTAACGGGCCGTGGCCTCGGCAATGGCAACGCTGCGGTGCTGGCCGCCCGTGCAGCCGATGGCGATAGAAAGCTGCGGCTTACCCTCCGCGATATAGCCCGGCATCACCGTATCGAGCAGCTGTGTCCAAGCCTTCCAAAACTCCTGCGTCTTGGGATGGTCCAGAACAAAATCGGAGACCTTTTTATCGAGACCGGTCATCGTGCGCATCTCGGGATCGTAGAACGGATTGGGCAGGAAGCGGACGTCGATCATAATGTCCGCCTCGACGGGCATGCCGTGCTTAAAGCCAAACGAGAACACGTGGACGTCCATGAGCTGCTGGTCGGACAGCTCGGAAAATGCCATACGTAGCTTGTTGCGCAGCGCAGAGGTGCGCAGACGGCTCGTGTCGATAATCATATCGGCTCGGTCGCGCACGCCCTGCAGCTGAAGGCGCTCGCGCTGAATGGCATCGGCCGTAGTCTCCCCCGGTTTGGCAATGGGATGACGGCGGCGATTTTCGCTATAGCGACGAATCAGCACCTCGTCAGAAGCCTCCAGGAACACGATGTCGCAGCTCATCTCGCGCTCTTCGAGCGCGGCGACCGCATCGAGCAACTCGTCAAACAGTCCCTGGCTACGCAAATCGCAGGTGACGGCGAGATGCCTGCCCACGCCCGTATTGATGCCGACGAGCTCGGCAAGCTGGGCGATGAGACGCGGAGGCAGGTTATCGATGCAAAAATAGCCCATGTCCTCGAACACGTGCATGGCCTGTGTGCGGCCTGATCCGGACATTCCGGTGATGATGACGATATCGGGGATGCGCTCCGAGCGCTCCGCCGCATCCATGGCATCTCCCTTTTGCATGTGTTGCCTCCCGAAAACAAGCGCGGGACCCAGCAACCCGGATCCCGCGCGGTCAATTGCCTATATTGAGTATACCGCCCCGAGCGGATACGAGGCCTGTCTTACGCCTCAAGCGCAGCCTTGAACCAACTCGTAATACTCGTGGGGTGCGTGATGGCGGTGCCGACGACAACGGCCCAGGCGCCAGCATCGATCGCGGCGCGAGCCTCCTCGGGCGTGTGCACGCGGCCCTCGCAGATGATGGGAAGACCGGGGAATTCCTCGGTCGCCTGACGCAGGAGCGGCAGATCAGGGCCATCGGCCATGGTGCAGTCGATGGCAGCGACACCGTGAGAAAGCGTGGTAGATACAAGGTCGAAGCCCATATCAACCGCACGGCGAATGTCCTCGATGGTGGCACAATCCGCCATCAGGAGCACACCCTCCTCGTGCAGCGGGCGGAAGGTATCCTCGACCGTCTTGCCATCGGGGCGCGGACGATCGGTGGCGTCGATCGCCACGATATCGGCACCGGCAGCAACGCAGGCGCGAGCGTGACGCAGCGTCGGCGTGATGTAAACGCCCTCGTGCCCATCCTTCCACAGGCCGATGACGGGAACCTCACAGCGACCCTTAATGGCGGCAATGTCGGCAAGGCCCTGGCAGCGAATGGCGGCGGCGCCGCCGAGCTCGCAAGCACGCGACATTTGAGCCATGGTCTCGGGCGTACGAAGTGGCTCGCCCATATACGCCTGAACGCTCACGACGAGCTTGCCCTTCAGGGATTGAATCAAAGGATCGACGGTCATAAGGCTGTAACCTTTCTCAGAACAGCCTCCCGAGGCGTGTTGTCTCGGGAGGCTCCTACAGAAGATACGTTTACTTCAACGAGGCAAGAAGATGCTCAGCGGCACCGATGAGCGGAGCATCGCCCTCCAGAGAACCGATGAGGATCGGCATGTCCTGAAGCGGATCGAGCGCCTGGCTGGCATAGCCCTCGTGTACCGAATCCTTCCACGTCTGTGAACGCCAATCGGGACCTTGGTGAATCACGCCACCCGAAAGCACGATGACCTCAGGGTCCAGGATGTTAGCGAGCGAGCCCAAGCTGGCACCCAGCGCAAAGCCGGCGTCATGGATGACCTCGGTCGCCTTTGCGTCGCCCGCACGGCACAGGTCGTTCACATCGCGACCGACCGAAGGACGGCTGGGGTCGACGCGACCAAAGCGCTCATCGTACATTCGACCAATGGAAGTGCCCGAAGCAACCGACTCCAGATGGCCGGAACGCCCGCAGGCGCAGGGAATGCCGGCGGCAGCCGAGCACTCGATGTGGCCCATATGGCCGGCAGCACCATGGAAGCCTTGCATCACGCGGCCGTTCTCGACATATGCGCCGCCGATGCCCGTACCGATGCCAAGACACAAGACGGAGAACTTGCCCTTGCCGACGCCCCAGTGGGCCTCGCCCAGAGCATGAGCCTGCACGTCGCCTACAACGGCAACGGGAAGACCAAGGTCCTCGCGCAGACGCGGCCCCAACTGAACGCCGGACCAGCCGGGCATAATCTCGTTGGCATACGCGATGGCGCCCGTCTTGGGATCGACGACGCCTGCGGCACCGATACCGACACCGAGGACCTCGACATCGGGATTCGCCTCAAGAGCGGCCTTGATGGACGCCTCGATACGTTGGAAGACGGCCTCGCCGCCCTCCTGGGCCTCAGTAGGAACCTCGGCCTCAAAAACGGGATGGGGCACGCTGCCGTCAGCCGGGTACTCCATAATGGCGGTCGCGATCTTAGTTCCGCCGATATCGGCAGAGCAGACGTACTTGTTCTCCATGTCGTTCTCCTTAGGAGATAAAAACAACTACAGGAAATGCGCCGTCAGGCTAGCCGTCACAGCGCGGTAAAGGTTTTCCAGGTGCCCGAGGTTGGGGTGAAAGTGGTCGGGCGTTGACCTAATGGGTCACGCCCGACCACTTGACCCCCAAGATCGGGTGCCTGGGGAAGCTTTACAGGAGACCGTTGTCCTGGAGGACCTTCTTAATCGCCTCGACGTTCTCGCCGGTCATGGCCTTCACCGGGCGCGGCATGGTCGGGCTGTCGAAGATGCCCATGAGGTTCATAGCGGTCTTGAAGGCGCCGACGCCACCGGCATAGCCCTGGACGCCCGAGGTGACATCCCAGATGTGGGAAATCTCGTTGAGGCGATCCTGCTCGGCCTTGACGGTAGCCCAGTCGCCGGCCTGAGCGGCCTTCCATTGGCGCACGTAGCCCTCGGGCTCAACGTTGGCGAGACCCGGAACGGAGCCATCGGCGCCGCCGAGGTAGGCGCCATCGACAACAACCTCGTGACCGGTAAGGATGCTCATCGGATGGCCGTTCTTCTCATTCTCCTGAACGAGGTAGCGGAACGAGATGTCATCGCCCGAGGAATCCTTGACGCCGGCCAGGACGCCCTCGGCGCCGAGCTTGGCAAGGAGCTTCCAGGGAAGCTTGGTGTGGACGCACACGGGGATGTCGTAAGCGAAGATGGGCAGGTCGAGTTCCTCGTGCAGGATGCGGAAGTGCTCCTCGACCTCGGTCATGCCCTGCAGGGCATAGAACGGGCAGGTGGCGACGAGGGCATCGGCGCCCAGCTCCTGGGCGACCTTGCCGTGCTCGATCATGCGCTCGGTCTCGGTGTCGATGATGCCGACCAGAACGGGAACGCGGTGATCGACGATGCGCACAGCCTCGGCGACAATCTGGCGACGACGCTCGTCGGTGGAGAAGACGACCTCGCCCGAGGAGCCCAGGAAGAACAGGCCATCGACGCCGGCATCGATCATGCGGTTGATGCTGCGCTCAAAGGAGGCAACGTCGAGCTGGTGGTCTTCGGTATCGGGAACAACGACGGGAGGGATAACGCCGGTGAATTTCTGAGTTGCCACAAGAATCTCCTTAGTTGTCTGGCGGGCGACCCTATGCCACCCACTCTTGTTGGCAGTGTCCAGGCCGTCTAGGCCAAAGAACACGGGTAGAACGTTTGGTTAAAAAAGTCGACGACTTCGTTTTCGAACGCATTGATACGCTCGTGAGCGTATTTGGCATAGATGATATGCCTCCGGTCACACTCAAGACCGTTGAACACGGCAAACTGACCCTTGGGGTCGCTCACGGTATCCATGAGCGATGTGCCCATGAACACCGAGCCGCGCACCCGAGACGACAGCGCCTCGAGGCCGCCGGGAAGCGGATTGGCAACCGCCGTGCAGGCGAGACCCCGCTCGTCCAGAGCAGAAACCGCCAGCGCGACTCCACCGCCTAGACCCTCGCCCCATGCAAAGATGCGGTCGGGGTCCATGCCATCAAGATTGCGCGCGACCTTCGCCAACGCACAGCCCCAACGGACGCGCCTGACAAAAGCAGGCGAAGTAATCCCCTGCCGCAGATCGCTGGGTCCAATCACCTCATCGTCCAGTGCAAGCACGGCATACCCCATGGCGGCAAATCTCGTCATGTGATGCCAGCCGCGCACAGGCCGATCGATGTCGTGGAACATCAGGCACAGCGGCACGCGCTCAGATACTCGGGCACGACCGACAGGCTCGATCAAACGAGCGTGAATCGCATCGTCACCGAGCTCAAAGGAGACCTCCGAGTAACGGGCGCAGGGGTTAACAAAGTCAATCGCCGTAATGGCCGGGCCTTGAATCTCAAGATTCGAAGCGCATGTCTCTAAATCAGAAACATCTGCTTGGACATCACCGCGCCAGTCCCGATATTCTGCGAGCCTTGACGAAACCGTTCCAGGAATTCCCACGAGCCCGGGGACAATCAGCTCATTGACATTGCTCTCGCACTTAGACATGAGCCTCCCCTCCCTTGCAGAAAAACGGAATGATCAGATCGTCAAAATCCTGAATCTCCTCGTGGCCAAAGCCTTCAAAGAACTCATGACGCTTTTCGCAGGTCAGGTTGTTATAGACCGCAAACTGCGTCGCTGGCGGGCAGACGATATCGGCTGTGCCGGTGCCAAACAGCACGGGGCATTTGACCATAGGGGCAAAGTTCTTGGAATCGAAGTACGCCAGCTTGGCATAGGCTTCGTCAATACGAGTCGAGTCCTCGTCAAACCAGCGAGACCAATAGCGCAGGCCCTCGTAGGCAATGTCGTCTGCATCCAAATCCCAGACTAGGCGGAAATCCGACAGGAAGGGATAGAGGATGGCGGCACGATTGATAAGCTCGCTGTTAAGCGCACAGGTCGCAATGCCCAAAACGCCACCCTGCGAAGCGCCGTTCACAAACACACGGGAAAGATCGATGCCCTCGAGCTCGCGAACAATACGGCACAGAATGCGAATATCTTGGTGCAAGCGGACATAGTAGAGGTTGGCCGGGTCGCCGTCGATACCGGCGACGATATGGCCCGCGACCGTTGTGCCCTCAAATCCGCCAATGTCCTCGGAGGGACCTCCTTGGCCGGGGCAATCAAGGGCGATGAGTGCCATGCCCATGCCCGCAAACGACGCCTGCTCAAACCAGCTGCGGCTTGCACCCGGATACCCATGGAACTGAAGCACCAATGGCACGGGCTCGTCCGAGACGGGTTTAAGGCACTTGGCATGCAGGCGAGCGCCACACATGCCGATATACCAGAGGTCGAAAAGCTGGCAGGTCACGGCATCGGTGACCGATGCCGTCTCGATCGCATAGTCAAGCCCAACGGCGTCGGCCTCGGCCATGCGATCCTTCCAAAAGAGATCGAAATCTGATGGACGAGGCATGGCGCCTCGATATTCACCAAATTGATGTTGTAGCTCCTGAGCACTTGGCATGGCTCGTGAACCCAACCTTTCGAAATCGCAACGGAGGTGCGCCCGGCAAGGGAACCGGGCGCACGGGAGGGAAAGCGAGGCTACTCGCCGAGCTTGGGATGCAGCAGCGACGGCGCAGCGCCGAGCAGCATCTTGGTGTAGGGGTCCTGGGGATGCTGGAAGACCTGCTTGGCCTCGCCCTGCTCGACGATCTTGCCGCCATTCATAACGATGATGTCGTCAGAGATATAGCGGACCGTCTGGATGTCATGGCTAATGAACACCATGGCCAGGCCGAGCTCCTTCTTAAGGTCGGTCAGCAGGTTCAGGATCTGCGCGCGGACCGAAACGTCCAGAGCCGAGGTGGGCTCGTCGGCGATGATGGCATCGGGGTTCAGCGACAGGGCACGGGCAATTGCGACGCGCTGACGCTGGCCGCCCGAAAGCTGACCGGGAAGAACCTCGGCGGCGGAGCTGGGCAGACCGGTGAGCTCCAGGAGCTCCTTGACGCGCTTCTCCTGCTCGGCCTCGGTACCCAGGTTGTGGACGCGCATGGGGTCGAGCAGCTGCTCGCGAACGACCATGCGGGGATTGAGCGCCGTGGCCGGGTTCTGGAACACGACCGAGATGACGCGACCCATGTGGCGACGGTCCTCGGCGGTACGTTTGGTAACGTCCTTGCCCTTAAAGTAGACCTTGCCGCTCGTGGGGGCCTGCAGGCCGCACATGACGTTGGCGGTGGTGGACTTACCGCAACCGGACTCGCCGACGATGCCGATCGTCTGACCGGGCATGAGCTTAATCGTTACACCCTGGACGGCGTGAACCAGGTTGGGGTGCAGAATCGAGCCGGTACGGGTCCTAAAGGTGACGTGGACGTCATCAAGAAAGATGATCGGCTCGACGCCGTTGACTGCGGTCTCGCTCATCTACATCACCTCCGCGTGAGGGGTCAAACCATTTGCCTTGAGCACCTCGTCGGGGAGCTCGGAATAGAAGTGCTCGGTACCGGGCACGCGCTTGAAGACCGGACGGGTATCCAGGCCAATACGCGGATGGCTCGAGCGGGGCGCGAAGCGATCGCCCTTGGGGAAATCGCGCGGGCTCGGAACGGCGCCGGGCACCTGGTGCAGGCGACCCGAACCGCTCTCGATGGACAGAACGGAACCCAGAAGACCGCGGGTGTACTCGTGGATCGGGTTGGTGAGCAGCTCCTTGGTGGGTGCCTGCTCGATAACCTGGCCAGCGTACATAACCGTGATGTTATGGGCAACCTCGGCGACCAGAGCCAAGTCATGCGAAACGAAGATCATGGCAAAGCCGAGCTTGGCCTGAAGATCGTTGAGCAGCTTGATGACCTGCTTCTGGACGGTAACGTCCAGAGCGGTCGTGGGCTCGTCGCAGATGACCAGCTTGGGGTCGCGGGTAAGGGCCATAGCGATCAGGACACGCTGACGCTGGCCGCCGGAAAGCTCGTGCGGATAGCTCTCGAGCGTGCGCTTGGGATCGAGGCCGACGAGCTCCAGGAGCTCCTCGGCGCTGCGGGTTCCGCCGCGCTTGGTGAGCTGCTTCATCTGGGCAGAGATGAGCATGGAGGGATTAAGCGAGGACAGGGCGTCCTGATAGACCATAGCGATATCGGTACCGCGCAGGCCGAACCACTCCTTCTTGCTCATCTTGAGCAGGTCACGGCCCTCCCAAAGAACCTCGCCGGAAAGATGCTCGTCATCGTCGGTCAGGCCCATGATGGCCAGCGTGGTGATGGACTTACCGCAACCGGACTCGCCCACCAGGCCCATGGTCTGACCAGGACGAACGTCAAAGTTGACATGGTCGACGACGTTGATATCACCGTGATGCTCAAACTGAATGCAGAAGTCACGGACCGAGAGAATCGGTTCAACAGACTCGTCGGGCACATGGCGATCGTCACGCTTGAGCTCGACATCGCGCAGGGCGCCAAGGCGAGCGGAGAGGGACTGGGCCTGCTCCTTGTAGGCGCGAACGGGGTCGGAGACCAGCAGGTCGGCCTCGCGACGCTTGGAGGAATCGGTAGGATCCAGGGCGGCGGAGGGGGCAGCGGCCATGGCGTCGGTAATGCCCTCGGAGAGGATGTTGAGCGCCAGGCAGGTGATCATGATGGCCAGACCCGGGAACAGCGCCTGCCACCAACGGCCGGCGAGCACGCCGCCGCGGGCGTCGGCGAGGATGTTGCCCCAGGTAGCGGTGGGCTCCTGGATACCAGCGCCGATGAAGGTCAGCGAGGCCTCGAAGATGATGGCGTCGGCGACCAGGGTAACGGTGAAGACCATGATCGGGGCGATGCAGTTACGCAGAACATGCTTGATCAAAATCCACGGAGCCTTAGCGCCGGAAACGATGACCGCGCGGACATAGTCCTCGCCGTACTCGGACACGATGTTGGCGCGCACGATACGGGCAATCTGCGGAGTGTACATAAAGCCGATGGCGAAGATGATCGACGGCACGGAGTTGCCCAGGATGGAGACGAAGACGGCCGCGAGGGCGATGCCCGGGATGGACATGATGATGTCCAGGATACGCATGATCGTCTCGGAGACGGCCTTGCGCGAAACCGCTGCAAGGGCGCCCACGACCGAGCCGCAGACCAGAGCCATGGCAGTGGCGCCAAAGCCGATAATCAGCGAGTAACGACCACCGTAGAGCATACGCGACAGAATGTCGCGACCCTTATCGTCGGTACCGAAGATAAATCCGTTGCCGGGAGCCTGGCGAGCCGTAAAGATCTCGACCGGGCTATAGGGGGCAAGAAGGGGCGCCAGGATCGCAGTCAGGGCGACCAGCACCAGCACGACGGCGGCAATCTTAGAAGACAGCGTCATCTTCTTCCAGCCACCGAGCTTGAGCCCCTTGGAGGCAGCCTTCTCGAGCTGCTCGGTTTGCTTCTCTCGAATCTTTACCATAATCTACACCGTCCTGATGCGCGGGTTGATGAGCAGGTAGAGCATGTCAACCACGATGTTGATGATGATGAAGGCAAGAGCAACGACGATAACGACGCCCTGAACCAGGTTCGCCTCGTTGCCCTGAACGCCCTGCAGAATCGCGGTGCCCATGCCGGGGAGGTTGAAGATAACCTCGATGACGACGGCGCCGCCCATGAGGTAACCGATCTTAAGACCGAGGGTGGTGACCGGGGTGATCAGCGCATTGCGAAGAACGTTGATGCCGACGACGACCTTCTCGGGAACGCCGGCGCCGCGAGCCATACGGACATAATCCTTGTCGAGCTCCTCGACCATGGCGGTACGCACGATACGAGTCATCTGGCCCGTCAGCGGAAATGCCAAGGCGATGGCGGGCATGATCATACGCCCCAGATAGCCAACCGGATTCGTGGTGAAGTGAGGCAGAGCACCCGATGCCGGGAGCACCTTAAGGTAGGAAGAGAACAGCAGAATCAACAGAACGGCAAGCCAGAACGACGGGGTTGCCAGGCCGGCGATGGAAAAGACGCGGATCACTTGGTCCGGCCATTTGTCGCGATACAGTGCCGCGATGACGCCGAGCAAAAACGAAACGACCGCACCGATGGCAAGACCGATGAAGGTCAGCTGCATCGTGACGGGCAGGGCCGTGGAGATGCGCTTGGCAACGGAGTTGCGAGCAGCGCCATAGGTGCCCATGTCGCCATGGATCAAATCGCCCATATAGCGCACGTAGCGCACGGGCCAGGGGTCGTCCAGACCATACTTCTCATGGTACTCGGCAACCGCCTCGGGCGAGGCACCGTCACCCAACGCCGTGTAGGCGGGGTCGGTCTTGGAGAACGACATAAGGAAGAACACCAGGACGGTGACGCCCAATGCCATGATCGGCAGCGCCACAAGACGCCTTCCAATCAAACGTAGCAAGTTGTTCACGTTCTCTCCCCTTTCTTTTGTCGGTAGGACCAACTGGTATATGAGTACGGATACTCATTACAAGACCCGAGCGACATCGTTGCCGCCCGGGTCTTTGTTTCAACTATGAGGATACGGTCCCAACGACCGACATCCTGCATTCAGACTCAAGCGAGTCTTACGCCTTGACGGTCGCAACGCCCCTGAAGGACATGCTCGTCGTGCCGATGCCCTTGAAGCCATCGAGGGCCTCGCCGTTGGGCGCAGTGGACGGATCGTCCCAGGAAGCGGAGACGGTCTTGACGTGGACAACGGGGTACAGAACGGCGTTGTCGGCAATGATGTCGAAGCACTCGTTCCACTTCTTCTGCTGCTCGTCGCCCTCGGCGGCAAGAGCCTCGTCCATGAGACCGTGGAGCTTCTGCCACTCAGCGGACTCCTTCCACGGGCAACGGGTCTGCATCCAGACGTTGTCGCCGTACCACCAGTTGAGCAGCAGGTCGGGATCAGCGCCGAAGCAGGAAGGATCGCCAGGGGCAAGGAGGATATCGTAGGCCTCGCCGCCGTCAATGGCAGCGTAGGTAGCCGGCGAGGTATCGGTCTGGATGGTCACATCGAAGCCGAGAGCGTCGAGGTCGTTCTTGACCTGGGCGGCCATGCCCTTAATCTGCTCGTTGTCGGTGGTGCGCAGGGTGATGGCACCCGGGGTGATGCCAGACTCCTCGATGAGCTTCTTAGCCTTCTTGGCGTCAGTCTTGTACACCGTGGAAGCCTCATGATAGTTGGTGAAGCTCTTGGGCAGGTAGCAGCTGGCAGCGGTGGCAAGGCCGGCGAAGGTGTTGCTGACCATCTTCTCGGTGTCGAGCGCATACATGACGGCCTGACGGACCTTGACGTTGTTCCAAGGCTCCTTGGCGACGTTGAACATGATGAAGCGGGTGCCGAAACCCTGAACGTTATCGATCTTGCAGCCGGCGCTCTCGAGCTGGTCGACGGCGTCAGCGGTAACGAGCTCCATAACGAGCGTGGAGCCCTCCTGCTGAGCGGTAACGCGAGCGGTGGGGTCGGTCAGGATGCTGTACTGGATCTTCTTATCCTCGGCAGCATACTCACCGTTGTACTCGGGGTTGGGAACCAGAGTGATCTCGGTATCGGAGATAGAGTCGTACATCCAGGGGCCGGAACCGATCGGCTGCTTGGCGCGATCCTCCTCGGTCTGGGTGGCCGGGGTAACGCGGACGATGGCCAGACGATCCTTGAGCAGGGAGAAGTTGGGGACCTTGGTCTTGACCGTCACGGTGCTGGCGTCCTTGGCCTCGATGGACTCGAAGGGCTGGAAGAACGGAGCATAGGTAGCGGAAGCGGCGCAAGCAGTGTAGGAGGCAACGACATCGTCAGCGGTGACCTCGGTGCCATCGGAGAACTTGGCGCCCTTGCGGATGGTGACCTCGAAAGTGGTGTCGTCCACAGACTTGGGATCGTCGGTGGCGAGCTCGTTGAAGGTGCTGTAGTCGTGGTAATCGATGCCGTAGAGGCCCTCGACGACGTGCCAGTTAGCACCCAGGCCCACAGCGGAGCCGGTGCTGGCGGGATCGAAGCTGGACGGAGCGTAAGCGGAACCAGCGGTGATCACGCCGCCGCCACGGTTAGCGGAATCGGTGGAACCGGAAGCGGAACCCTCGTCGTTAGAGCTGCCACCGCAGCCGGTGAGACCAAGCCCTGCGACAGCAGCGACGCTGCCGGTGAGGCCGAGGAACGAACGCCTGGACATACCCTTGTTGATGATGGCCATGTCTTCTCCTATCAATAGAGAATCTTACTCGGGAGCATCTAGACTTGCCCCCGCGCAACTTGCGGACGATATATACCTTACCTTCCGACGAACCCAACTGAGGTGCCGCGCTCGGCGACCGATACATGCATACGCTTGAACGGTATTTACTACCGTTCACCGAATTCGTTGACAAACGATTCGCCAGACAGTATGTATCGGCGAGGTGAGATATCAGTCTTCGTCAACCCGCAGGATAGCAGGGTTTTCGCTTGGGTTAGTCAAACGTTTTAGCGTTAATAAAACCCGAAACCAGCAGGCAATCATGGCGAAATAAATGGTTGAAAATCGCGCAATCATGTATATCAGTTGTTTAGGCTCGTGTTTAGCTATCGGAATGGCCAGCCGCCGCCTCGGCGCGCTCGGCATTCCACGCAACGAGCGCCTCATGGACCGCCTTGGCAACATCGGCAGGTATGCCGCGAACTTCCGCGATCTCTTGCTCGCTCGCCGCGCGCAAACGCTTCATCGAGCCAAAATGGCGCATAAGGGCACGTTTTCTGGTGGGTCCCACGCCTGGAACGTCATCGAGTACCGAAACTGTCATGGCTTTATCACGCAACTCACGATGGAATGTGATGGCAAAACGGTGCGATTCATCGCGCACCTGTTTAATTAGATAGAGCGAAGCAGACCCGGTCGGCAGCACGACGGGAGTCTCGTCCCAAGGCACGAAAACCTCCTCATCGGCCTTTGCCAAGCCACAAACTGGTATATCGAGCCCAAGAGCCTCAAGTTGCTTGATCGCAGCGGTCAATTGCGGCTTACCGCCATCGACAACGAGCAAATCGGGGCGCGAGCCAAAGCGCTCGTCGGCCATGCGCTCGGGAGCATAGCGTCGTCCCAAAACCTCGGACATCGACACGAAGTCGTTTGCCTCGTCCAATTCGGCCTGAATTTTAAAACGACGGTACTGGCTCTTGTCGGCGCGTCCGTTGGTAAACACCACCATCGAGGCGACGGTAAAGGTTCCATGCAGCGTCGAGATATCGAAGCACTCGATACGCATCGGCGGCGCCGGCAGCGCCAGCGCGCTTTCGAGCTCCAGGAGCGCTTGATTGGTGCGGTCGTCAGCGTACCCCGTTCGCATCATGTAGCGCATGAGGACATGGCGCGCATTTTTGGATGCCATATCGAGCAAACGGTGCTTTTCGCCACGCTGCGGCCTATGGAGATGGCAGGAACGCTCGCGCTTGCCTGCAAGCCACTCCCCCAGCGCCTCCGCATCCTCAAGCTCGACAGAGAGGTTTATCTCAGCTGGAATATCAGCCGTCTCGTCGTAATAGCGCTTAAGAAAGCCCGACTGGAGCTCTTCCTCGTCAACATCAAAACCCTTGTCAAGAATGAACTCGCAGGTGCGAACTGTTCGGCCCTCACGCACGACAAAGACGCAAGCGGCAGAGATGGTCTCCTCGCGATAGAAACCGATGACATCGATATCGACACTGGAGGGAAAAACGACTTGCTGACGGTCGTCCAGACCCCTGATGACCTCCAAACGACGCTTGACGCGTGCCGCGCGCTCAAAATCGAGTGCCTCGGCGGCATCCGCCATCTCGGAAGTCAGCTCGTCGACGACATCCTTGCGATGGCCCGACAAAAAGCGCTCGACACGCTTGACGTTCTTGGCATAGTCTGCCGGGGAAATCGCGCCGACACACGCACCCGGGCCGCGCCCGACATGGTAGTCAAAGCAGGGGCGCCCGTTTTGTGCGCAAATCATATTGACGATGTCTTCCTCGCCCTTGTGGGACTCGATGATACGGCGACAACGACGCCACTCCGCACAGGATGCAGAGCAGATGGGGATAACCTTGCGCAGCGTATCTATCGTCTCACGTGCCGCACGGCTATCGGTATAGGGTCCAAAATAGCGCGTTCCCGGCTTATGACGCTCACGCGTGTATTTGATAGCGGGATACAGGTCGCCCTTTGTAATGGCGATAAAGGGGTAGCTCTTGTCATCCTTGAGGTCGACGTTAAAGTACGGATGGTACTGGCCGATCAGGTTGCGCTCGAGTACAAGCGCCTCATGCTCGGTTTCGACAACGAT
Source organism: Collinsella sp. CLA-ER-H6 (assembly GCF_040092305.1). Classification (NCBI taxonomy): domain Bacteria; kingdom Bacillati; phylum Actinomycetota; class Coriobacteriia; order Coriobacteriales; family Coriobacteriaceae; genus Collinsella; species Collinsella sp. CLA-ER-H6. The sequence goes on along the minus strand of NZ_JBBNLS010000020.1, from coordinate 15,612 downwards.
GTAGTCAAAGCTCGCCACCAGCTGCATCATCAGCGGGATCTTTTGACGCTCATCCTGCAGCGTCACGTACTGGCGCATACGGGAACGCAGGTTTTTCGCCTTGCCAACGTAGATGACATCGCCCCTGGCATCTTTCCAAAGGTAACATCCGGGCTGCGTGGGAACGCGCGAAACCTGCTCGGCGAGTGTTGGAATGTTGTCGTGACCGGCCACACGCACCTACTTGCGACGAAGCAGCGCCGAGACCTCGGGCATCTTAAGGACGACGGCAAGGCCAAAGGTAACAGCAAGCGAGACGACACCCGCAACGCAAACGTAGCCAAGAGTAATCAGAATCGAGCCGCCAAGTGCCCCGACAAAGTGCTCAAGCGCCCACATGACGCCGGCGCCTGCGGCAGCACCCAGGCCACCGAGCAAAAGGCCAAAGAAACCGCCATGCAGGATAGATTTGACCTGAAGGCCACGCAGACGACGACGCAGCCACCATAGCGAACATCCGACCAAGATCACGTAGTCGACGACATACGAAAGCGCGATTGCCGGCATACCGAAGCCCAGCACAACGCCAAACAGCAGAACCGAGCCGGCCTGGCCGATGGCGGAATACAGGCAATAGCGGCTATAGGGCTTCATGTCGAGCAAGGCAGAGAAGCTCTTCTGCATCAACACGACCACGCCGTAGAGCGGCAGCGAGAACGCCAGGTAGACAAGGAACTCGGACACCAGCGCCACGCCGGATTCATCGAACTTGCCAGCACAGTAGATCATGTTGAGCGGACGTGCGAAGACAATCAGGTACAGCGCGAACGGAATCAGGAAGAACAGCATCTGGGCGACGCCACGCGAAATGCCCGTGCGAACGCTGTCGTAATCCTTCTCCTGTGCGTCGTGAGAGAGCTCGGTATAGAGCGCCGTCGAAAGCGAGGCGGCAATCAGCGCGTAGGGCAGCGTGTACCACAGGCGCGCATAGGCGATGACGGAAGGACCAGTCTCGGGCTGGACCACCAGCGCGGCAGCGTTGGTGATAGAAGTCGAGACAAACATGCACACCGTGGCGAGCAGCGTCGGGATACCGAGCGCAATCGTCTGGCGCAGTGCGGGGTCCTTAAAGTCGATATGGATATGGGGATGCACGCCGTGCTTGCCAAGCGCGGGGATCTGACATGCCATCTGAACAAAGACACCGAGGGTCGTACCGGCCGCAATCAAGATGATGCCGGCACGTTCGCCAAACTGTGCGGACACGGGCGCAAAACCCATAAAGCTCGCAATGACGATCACATTGTTGAGGACCGGGGCAAACGTCGACCAGAAGTAGTCGCGGTGTGCGTTGAGAACGCCCGAGAACACCGAACCCAAACCATAAAACAGAATCTGGATGGCAAAGAAACGGAACATGAACGCAGCGGTATCCATGCTGCCGCCGTCACCCGAAAGGAACGATTGTGTCCAGATAAAGCCCGGGGCGAACACGGTCCCCAGCAACGAAATGCCACCCAGCACCAAAAGCAGAATGCCGAGCAGGTTGCCCACGTACTCGTTCGAGGCCTCGCGACCCTGCTCACGCCTCACGCCCATGTACACGGGCAAAAACGCCGTCACGAGCATGCCACCCATCACGAGTTCGTAGAGCATATTGGGCAGGTTGTTGGCGACCTGATAGGAGGACGAGAGTAGCGACATGCCGATAGCGGCCGCCATTGCCCACGTGCGGATAAAACCGGTGACGCGAGACACGATAGTCAGGATGGTCATAAGCCCGGCGGAACGACCAACCGTGGAGTAGTCCGACGAGCCCATGTCGTCAGTGTCATCTCGCGACGAAGAAGCTTCGGACGAGGGTGTCTGAGGCGCAGATTCTTTTGCAAAATGAGCTCCGCGCTTCAATTCTTCCTGCGGCATCGCTCAGTCCTCTCTCGTAATCGCGGCAACCGTCGCCCCGCAAAATGCAATTAAATCATCGGGTGCAAGCTCGAGCTGATAACCACGCTTGCCTCCCGAAATAAAAATGGTATCCCAAAGGACACACGTCTCATCAATGAGCGTCCGGTAGCGTTTTTTCATACCGACCGGGCTGCAGCCGCCGCGAACGTAGCCAGTCGCCGCAAGCAAATCCTTCACATGCATCATGGCCAAGGACTTCTCCCCCGCGGCACGCGCGGCGGACTTTAGATCGAGCTCGTCGGCAACAGGGATGCAGCACACGACATAGTCGTTGGACGGCGTCACGCAGACCAAAGTCTTAAATCCTTGACCGGGCTCCTCGCCAAGCTGCTCCGAAATCGCGACCCCCAGGCCCACCGACTCATCACCATCGTCTTCGTACGTATGTAGAACATAGGAAATGCCGGCACTTTCCAGCTCGCGCATCACATTGGTTTTTGGCGTCTTTACAGCCTTTGCCATGACATATCCTTTCCCTCGCATTCGGACGCAAGGATTAAGTATATGTCCAATTCGGCTGTATACGTCACTTCGGCACAGCAAGCGCCATCGAATCACAAGGAGTCGATGGCGCCCATAAACTGAATCGCCTATTTATTGAGCATCAAGTTGAGCCTGACGCTCCCGGTCACGCCTGAGCAACGGCGCCAAAAACTTGCCCGTATAACTCTGCGGACAGTCCGCAACCTGCTCCGGTGTGCCCGAAACCACGACGGTTCCGCCGCCGTTACCGCCCTCGGGACCCATATCGATCAGGCGGTCGGCAACCTTGATGACATCAAGGTTGTGCTCAATCACCAGCACCGTGTTGCCCGCATCGACCAAGCGCTGCAGCACATCGAGCAGCTGGCGGACGTCCTCAAAATGAAGACCGGTCGTCGGCTCGTCCAAAATATAGAACGTCTTGCCCGTCTGGCGTCGATGAAGCTCCTTGGCGAGCTTCACACGCTGCGCCTCGCCGCCCGAGAGCGTCGTGGCGGGCTGGCCCAGGCTCACGTAGCCTAAGCCTACATCGTACAGCGTCTGGAGCTTGCGCTTAATCTGCGGGATATTCCCAAAGAAGGCCAGCGCCTCGGTGACGCTCATGTCGAGCACGTCCGAGATGGTCTTGCCACGGTAGGTGACCTCGAGTGTCTCGCGGTTGTAGCGTTTACCGCCGCAAACTTCGCAGGGAACGTAGATATCGGGAAGGAAGTGCATCTCGATCTTGATCTGCCCGTCGCCCTTGCACGCCTCACAGCGCCCGCCACTCACATTAAAGGAGAAACGACCCGGCGAGTAGCCGCGCGCCTTCGACTCCGGCGTACTCGCAAACAGCGCGCGAAGATCATCCCACAGGCCGATATAGGTAGCAGGGTTGGAACGCGGCGTGCGGCCAATCGGCGACTGGTCGATATCGATAACCTTATCGATACACTCGATGCCCTCGATTTTCTTATACGGACCCACGGGGCGCGTCGAGCGGTGAATGGCATTCGTAAGGGCAGGCGCAATGGTGTCGGTAACCAGGGAGCTCTTGCCCGATCCCGACACGCCGGTAACAACCGTAAGCGTACCAAACTCGATCTTGGCGGTAACGTTTTTGAGGTTGTTGGCTCGAGCGCCCGTAATTTTAAGGCAGCCGCGACCGGGCTTGCGCCGTTCATCAGGCACCCGGATCATTCGTTTGCCGGTCAGATAAGCGCCCGTCATCGACTCAGGACACGCCATGATATCGGCAGGCGTTCCCGCCGCGACTACGTGCCCGCCGTTGACGCCGGCGCCGGGCCCCATGTCGATCACGTAGTCGGCGGCACGGATTGTATCCTCGTCGTGTTCGACAACGATAACGGTATTGCCGATATCGCGCAGGCGCTCGAGCGTCTTGATCAGGCGCTCGTTGTCACGCTGATGAAGACCGATCGAGGGCTCGTCCAGAATATAGAGCACGCCCATGAGACCCGCGCCGATCTGCGTTGCCAGGCGAATACGCTGTGCCTCGCCACCGGAAAGCGTCGCCGAGGCACGATCGAGCGTCAGATAGTCAAGTCCGACATCGACCAGAAAGCGTAGGCGCTCCAGGATTTCCTTAACGATGCGCCCGCCGATAAATTGTTGGCGCTCGGTAAGCTCCAAACCCTCAAAAAACTTGAGCGACTCGCGGCACGATAGGCAGCAGACCTCGTAAATGGACTTACCGCCTACGGTAACGGCGAGCATCTCGGGGCGCAAACGAGCGCCGTGGCAACTCGAGCACGGCTCCTCGCGGATGTACTTCTCCAAGCGCGCCTTGGTGTTCTCATTCGTCGTCTCGATATAGCGCTCGTACAGGATATTGCGCACGCCCGAAAACTTGGTATCCCACTGGCTGCGACGTCCGTCGAGCTTTTGGTAGTCGACCGAGATCTTCGTATCGCCCAGGCCATCCAAGAATGCACGACGCACGCGAGGGGGCAAGTCCTCCCACGGCGTATCGGCGCTCACCTTAAAGTGTTTGCAGACCGCAGCAAAAATCTGCGGATAGTAGTTCGAATTGCCAAACAGGCTACCAAAGACTCCATCGGCAATGGACTTCGAGGGATCCTCAATCAGCGCCTCGGCATCAACGGTTTTCTTAAAGCCCAGGCCGTCGCACTCAGGACATGCGCCATAGGGAGCGTTGAACGAAAAATCACGCGGCTGAAGATCGTCAATGGAGTGTCCATGCTCCGGGCACGCCAAGGCCAACGAATACTCCAGAAGCTCGCCCTCGGTTCCCTCGGGAGCATCACGATCGGGCAGCATGTACACGTTTACATTGCCGTGAGCCAGCGCGGTCGCCTGCTCAACAGACTCGGCGATACGGCCAAGAGAGTTCTCACGGATCACGATGCGATCGACCACGACCTCGATATCGTGCTTGAACTTCTTGTCCAGATCGATCGGATCATCGAGCGAGCGCACTTCGCCGTCGACACGCACGCGGCTAAAGCCCTCGGCGCGAAGGTCCTCAAACAGTTTGGTGTACTCGCCTTTTCGCCCACGCACCACCGGTGCCAGCACAAACGCGCGGCGACCCTCCCCCGCCGCCAAGACCTTGTCGGCAACCTGGTCGGTCGTCTGGCGCTCAATGACGCGGCCGCATTCGGGACAGTGCGGGGTGCCCACACGGGCGAACAGCAGGCGCAGATAGTCATAAATCTCGGTTACGGTGCCAACCGTCGAGCGAGGGTTTTTAGACGTCGTCTTTTGGTCGATCGACACCGCCGGCGAAAGGCCGTCGATTGAATCCAAGTCGGGTTTGTCCATCTGGCCCAAGAACTGGCGCGCATAGCTCGAAAGGCTCTCGACGTATCTGCGCTGGCCCTCGGCATAGATGGTGTCAAATGCCAGCGAACTCTTGCCCGAGCCAGAAAGACCGGTAATGACCACGAGTTGGTCACGCGGAATGGAAACATCGATATCACGGAGGTTGTGCTCACGAGCGCCGCGAATAACGATAGAAGAATCAGACATGGAAGCTCCTTGCCTCCTATTGCATCGAATCATACTGTCGATGAGTTTAGCGCACTCGACGCGCACAGATGTTCGTAATACAAGATTCGCAGACCTTTAGCTTTGCGTATCGGGCGCTTTGTTTCTCGAAATGCCGTGGAAAGGTTACAGTAATCTAATACTGAACTTAATTTGCCGTAACAGAGGAACGTCCATGACCGAAGATATCCCCCTTGAAATCACTTCGAGCGACATGGCCAATCTGCCCGTATTCATCGCCGTCCTTATCGTGGCCATCGTCGTGGTGCGCGTATATTTTTCAATCAAACACAATGAAAAGCCGCCCATTGCCCGCGTCTTTTGGTGCGCGACGCTCCTCATCCCGCTCGGCATGGTAGCTGCATGGATTACGAATCAATTGCTCGTAAATGAGGACAATTCCCTATGGGTCCTTTCTTATTCGGCGCTCGGTGCTACCGCCGTCATACTTCTTGTCGAGCCCTTGGTTTCGGGACTTATCGACCAAACCGATCTTGCGACGGGAACGGTTGCCTGTATTTGCCGTGACATCCTTGTCATCGCCGCTGTTTCAGCGCTCTCGTTCGTTTCACTCGAAATTGCCTGTAACGAAACGTTCTATCGCATTCCCGCCAACTCATTCGGGTTTTCCGTCGGGCTGCTCGCGACGGTTCTGCTCTCCCTTTATTTGCTGGGACAGCGTCATGGAGGCGTCATGGCCCTCGTGCCCGTCGCCTGTTGCATCCTTGGCATTGCCGAGCACTTCGTCATAACGTTTAAAGGCGAGGCCATCCTGCCAAGCGATATCTTGGCCCTTGGCACCGCAATGGAAGTGAGCGAGGGATACGCGTTTACCTTTACCGCCGGAATCGTAACCTCTCTAGCCCTGCTGGAGATTTCCCTGGGGCTTCTTTCGCTTATCCGACCGAGAAAGCTCCGTACGCCCACCCACGTCTTCCCCGCAATCGCCGCTAACCTCTGCGCTTTTCTGCTAGTGACCGTTGTGGGGCTCTCGGGCTTTTCCAGCATCGACTTGGAGCAGGCACTGAATTTTGGATTTGACCGTTGGCAGCCCATCACCACGTATGCGTCTCAGGGTTTTATCACTTCGTTCACCGAAATGGTCAACGAGTTGCCCATTGAGAAGCCCGAAGACTATACGCCCGATGAGGCGCAGAGCATCGAGCAGGAGCTCGCCGCCACCTACGACAGCACGTATGGCTCGAGCGAGCAGCGCGCGGCGGCCGTTGCCCAGTTCAATGAAATCAAGCCGACGATTGTTGCCGTCATGAACGAGAGTTTTAGCGACCTTTCGTGCTTTGAGCAGCTCCAGGCGGCCGGGTACACCGGCCCCGCATTCTACAACTCGCTTCCCGACACACTTGTTCGCGGCACCATGCTCGCTTCGGTCGCCGGTGGCGGAACGGCGAACTCCGAATTCGAATTTTTGACCGGAGCGACAACGGCCTTTGTCGGATTAGGCAAAATCCCCTATCAGCTATATCAGATGAATGGCGTCAACAGCCTGGCAAAGGACCTTAAGGAGCTTGGGTATACCGCTACCGCTATGCACCCGCAAAACCCCGTCAACTACCATCGAGATAAAATCTATCAGCAGCTGGGCTTTGGAGACTTTCTTTCAATCGGCGATTTCGAAGGTGCGCCCTGTTACCATGCCGGCGTATGCGACTACGCCACCTACGACAAGATACTCGACCTGCTTAGAACCGACGAAGCCCCGCAGTTCATCTTTGACGTCACGATGCAAAATCACGGCGGCTACGACTATGGCACCGTTCCCGCCGAGGAGCTGACAAACTATTGGGTCGAGGGAGCCAGCGAGGGCGCCAATAGCGCGCTCAACACCTATCTTACCTGCATCAACGCATCCGACCGGGACCTCGAGTACTTTATCAACGAGCTCCGCAATATCGGCAGACCGGTTGTCCTTGTCTTTTTTGGCGACCATCAGCCGAGCGCCGCAACGACTCTCAACGACGAGCTGTACCCTCAGGAAGATACGGCAAGCCACGCTTTCCGTATCTATCAGTCGACATATTTCGTCTGGGCTAACTATGAAATCGCCGGCAATACCGAGCTCAACGTCTACGACACCGTTGGGGCAAACGAGATTGCAGCCATTACCCTTAATAAGATCGGCGCCCCGCTCACCGACTATCAAAAGGCTCTGCTTGCAACAAGGTCAGATGTGCCCACCATCAATGTCGCCGGCTACCTTGGTGCCGACGGGCTGCGCTACGACTTGGAATCTGAAGACAGCCCATACGCCTCGACGATCGACAAGCTGCAGCGCATGCAATACCTCGAGTTCGCCAGCAAAGTTCAGTAAGCCCGCCCATTCGCTTGGACCCATCGTATTGCAAGCACGCTCGGCCCGAATGCATCGCAAATGACTCCCGCTCGCAAACGAGGGTACAATGACGCTCGTGTCATATCACGGGGTCCCGGCCCCAACATATAACAAAGGAGTCATACATGGGTTGCGAGCACGCACAGGCCGCCGGCGGACAAACGTCGCCGTCGCAATTTGAGGAGAATACGCTGTCCGAGGTCAAGCGCGTCATCGCCGTGCTTTCCGGCAAGGGCGGTGTCGGCAAGTCGTTTGTCACCGGTGCCATCGCCACCGAGCTTGCCCGCCACGGTCACAAGGTCGGCGTCCTCGATGCCGACATCACCGGTCCCTCTATCCCCAAGATGTTCGGTATGAGCGGACGCCACGTCCATGCCCTTGGCAACCTTATGCTGCCCGAAATCTCCGAGCACGGCGTCAAGGTCATGAGCTCCAACCTTCTGCTCCAAAACGAGACCGACCCCGTCCTTTGGCGCGGTCCGGTCATCGCAGGCGCCATTAGGCAGTTCTGGAGCGAGACCTCGTGGGGCCCCATCGACTACCTGCTGGTCGACATGCCTCCGGGAACAGGCGACGTCGCGCTCACCGTCTTCCAGTCGCTGCCCGTCGACGGCATCGTCATCGTCACGAGCCCGCAGGACCTGGTCTCGATGATCGTCGCCAAGGCGGTCAACATGGCCGAGAAGATGAACGTCCCCATTCTGGGCATCGTCGAGAACATGAGCTATATCGAGTGCCCCGACTGCGGCAAGAAGATCGAGGTCTTTGGCAAGAGCAAGCTCCCCGAGGTCGCAGAGCGCTACAACCTCGAAATCTTGGGCCAGCTTCCCATCAATCCGTCACTCGCCGAGGCCTGCGATAAGGGCGAGGTCGAGACCGCGCTGCCCGATGGCATGCTGCCCAAGGCCGTCTCTGCCGTCGAGATTATTACCCCGCACGAGACCGACGAGGCCTAAGTGAACACGAGCGCCTTCTATGACGTCCTGGTAATCGGCGGCGGGGCTTCAGGCCTCGCCGCCGCCATTACGGCCGCACGCGCTGGCAAAAGCGTCTGCATCGTTGAGCGCGATGTCGCCTGCGGCCTTAAACTCCTTGCGACCGGCAACGGCCGCTGCAACCTCTCCAACGAATCGATTGATCCACAGCGGTATAACCACCCCGCATTCGTTGAATCCGTTATGGGCCCCCAGCCCGAACAAGAGCTTATGGGTTTCTTCTCCTCGCTGGGCATCATGACAACCTCCGAGGAAGGCCGGCTGTACCCGCGCTCCCTTCGCGCCGAATCGGTGCGCGACGCACTTCTCAATGTTTGCGACCGCCTGGGTATCACCTTAATCTGCGGAGCCAACGTTGCCTCGGCACACAAAGCTTCCGAAGGCTGGGCACTCCAAATAGACCGTCCAGCGCGGGCGCTCAAGGCAAAAAAGCACGACGACCGAAAATCGGAGCTCCGCTCGCTTCGGAAAGCGCTCGCCGATGTCCCTCGCAAGAACGAGGCCCTGGAGGCACATGCCGTAATTATCGCCACGGGTGGCAACCCCACCGGTATCGCCGATACGTTTCGCCTCCCCCTCACTTCGCTGCGCCCCATCCTCTGCCCCGTATCGGCAACGGTCGTCGGCGATCGGGCGGCACTCAAGACGTTGGATGGCCTGCGCGTCCGCGCCCGCTTGACGCTCGCCCGCAATCATAATGAGCTCTGGCACGAAGACGGTGAAGTCCTGTTTCGAACCTTCGGTATCTCGGGCGTCGCTGTCTTCAACCTCTCCCGTCGTATCCAGCGCGGCGATACGATCCTGCTCGACGTTTTCCCCGACCTCTCTAAAGACGAGTTGCTCGATATGCTTAACCGGCGCGTTGAGCTGCTCGGCGGCTTTTCGCCCCGCGATCCCCGTTGGCTCGACGGTATGCTTGCCCCGCAACTCTCCCGCGTCGTCTGCACAGCGTTCGAGCAGTGCCATCCAGGCTCCAACGATGTCATCCACCTGGTCTCGATCCTCAAGCACTTTAAGTTGCTCGTCGAAGGAACCGCCGAGGAGCGCTCGGCGCAGGTCACGCGTGGTGGCATATCTGTCAAGAGCATCTCAACACCCAGTCTACGCGCGCGCAGCGTTGTCGACGCCCCGCTTTACGTCTGCGGCGAAGCGCTCGACATCGACGCCGATTGCGGAGGCTTTAACCTTGCGTGGGCATGGCTCTCGGGCATTCGCGCTGCAAGCAGCCTGTAGCCGCGCAGTCTATAATCAAAAACGCATTCGGGCCGTCTGGGATACCGGACGGCCTCTTTCTTGCCTCTAAGGAGACCTCGATGATCGAAATCACCCAAGTCAACGCGTCGCTCGATGAAGCCGGCGATGAAAATGCCTGCCTCATTGTTGGCAAGCGAGTCGCCAAGCGCGTCCTACGTTGCAAGGACTCCGAGATCAAGTCCATCGAGCTCCACCGCAAGTCAATCGACGCTCGCAAAAAACGAGACGTCCATTTTATCCTGAGCTTTCGTGTTGAGCTGACCAGTCCCCACCTCGAGCGAGAGGCGGTCGACAGCGTTTCCGAACGTGACCGCTCGCACGTACGCGCGATAGATGACGATGAGCCTTCATTCCCCTTCCCCGTTTCCGGCGCACCCAAAGAGCGCCCCGTCGTCATCGGTGCCGGATGCGCCGGCCTTTTCGCCGCACTCACCCTTGCCGAAGCAGGTCTTAAGCCCTTGCTCATCGAGCGCGGCGACCCGGCATTTCGCCGCTCGCATGCGATCGACCTCTTTCTAAAGGAGCGCATCCTCGACCCCGAGAGTAATATCCAGTTTGGCCTGGGCGGCGCGGGGACCTTCTCGGACGGCAAGCTCAATACAGGAACAAAAAATCCCGCCCATCGCCTTATCCTCGAAACCTTCGTCGAGGCGGGTGCGCCCCGCGATATTCTGTGGGATGCCAAGCCGCACATTGGCTCCGACATCCTTCCCACGGTTGTCACCGCTATATCCCAGCGCATCGAGCAGCTCGGAGGTGTCGTCCGTTATCGAACAAAGCTCGTCGACATTCACATCGACGCGTCTGGCGCCATTACCGGTATTGATGTCCAATCGTCCCAAGACGCCGCTTGCGAGCCAATCGAGACAAAGCACCTCATCCTCGCCTGCGGGCATTCTGCTCGCGATATTTTTGAGCTCCTTAAGGACCACAACGTGGCCCTCGCACAAAAGACCTTTGCCATGGGCGTTCGCATCGAGCATCCGCAGCGCGACATCGACCGAGCCCAATATGGAGCCTCGGCGGGGCATCCTGCCCTCGGAGCAGCCCCCTACAAGCTCGTCGCCCATCTTCCCAACGGCCGCAGCGTGTTCTCGTTTTGCATGTGCCCCGGCGGGCAGGTTGTCGCCGCCTCTTCCGAGCAGGGCCACCTGTGCGTCAACGGCGCCAGCCTCAATGCCCGCGACGGACGCAACGCAAACGCCGCCCTGCTCGTTAACGTCACGCCTGAGGACCTTCCCAACGATGACCCGCTCGCCGGCATCGAGCTCCAGCGTGCCTGCGAGGCGGCCGCCTATCGCCTGGGTGGTTCCAACTGGAACGCACCGGCACAACTCGTCGGAGATTTCCTCGCAGGACGCGCCAGCAAGGCGCCCGGAAAGGTAAAGCCCACCTATCCGCTCGGTGTGACCTGGACGGCAATTGACGAAGCCCTGCCGCAGCATATCGTCGAGTCGCTCCGCCTGGGACTTCCCCTACTCGGAAAAAAGCTACGAGGCTACGACCGCCCCGATGCCGTTCTTACCGGCGTGGAGACTCGTTCGAGCTCACCGGTTACTGTCACCCGAGACCGAACGTGCCATGCCGTGTCGACCCCGGGCCTCTACCCTTGCGGTGAGGGAGCTGGATATGCCGGCGGCATCATGAGCGCGGCCACCGACGGCATTCGTTGTGCCGAAGCCCTGATCGCAGACCTCTAGCGCACGAATTCCAGCACGCAAAAGACACAGGCCCCGAGCTCCACAGGGAACTCGGGGCCTGTTCGCTATTTCTTAAACCGTGCACCCTGGCGTTTTCTGCCCGATGCGAACGTGGAACCCTTGCGGGCCTGCGAACGTAAGCGCTCGATCGTCTCGTCCTCAGACGCACCCTCGAGCATCGCCCGAATCTGAACGACGGCATCGCGCAGGCGCGCCGCCTCCTCAAAGTCCATGGCGGCAGAAGCGTTGCGCATATCCTCTTCCATGGTTTCGACGATCCGCACAAGCTCGTCATGCGGCAGTTCTTCCAACTGCTCCGCAAGCGTCTGCTCGGGTGCCACCGTTTCCGGCACGCCGCCCTCGCCCGACTCATCGGGCGTATAGAATGCACCATGGCCAAGAGAGTCGCCCTTCGAGCGTCCCTTGGAACCCACGGTTTTTTCGGCCTCGGCAATAAAACTTGAGATGTCGTTGATGGCCTTGCGCACCGTCTTGGGCACGATGCCATGCTCTTCGTTATATGCCATCTGAATCTCGCGACGGCGCTGCGTCTCTTCGATGGCCTCCTTCATCGAATCGGTCACAACGTCCGCATACATGATGACTTCGCCATCGGCGTTACGGGCCGCGCGGCCAATCGTCTGAATCAGCGAACGGCGGTTGCGCAAGAAGCCTTCCTTATCGGCATCGAGAATTGCCACCAGTGAGACCTCGGGAAGATCCAGGCCCTCACGAAGCAGGTTGATGCCAACGAGAACATCGATCTTGCCCTCGCGCAGCGTTCGCAGGATCTCGACACGGTCCATTGTCGCCGTATCAGAGTGCATGTAATTGACCTTAATGCCCGCGTCGAGCAGATGGTCGGTCAGGTCCTCGGCCATGCGCTTGGTCAACGTGGTCACCAGCACGCGCTCCTTGCGGGCAACGCGCTCGCGAATCTCGTCCTCAAGATCGTCAATCTGGCCGCGTACTGGACGCACGTCAATCTTGGGGTCGAGCAGGCCGGTCGGACGAATAATCTGCTCCACGTCGTTTTGGCTCACCCGCAGCTCGTAGTCGCCCGGCGTGGCCGAAACATAGATAAACTGGGGTATCCTTGCCTCAAACTCATCGAAACGAAGCGGGCGGTTATCGAGCGCGGAGGGCAGGCGAAAACCGTGTTCCACCAGCGTCACCTTACGCGAGCGGTCACCTTCGTGCATGCCGCGAATCTGCGGCACCGTCACATGGCTCTCATCGATGATGCAGAGCATATCCTTGGGAAAGTAATCGATTAGGGTAAACGGCGGCTCACCCGGTTTGCGACCGTCCAGATGACGCGAGTAGTTCTCGATGCCGTTGCAAAAGCCCATCGTCTCGAGCATCTCAAGATCATAATCGGTGCGCTGCTGCAGACGCTGCGCCTCGAGCAACTTGTCGGTCGCCTTGAGCTCCGCCACGCGCTTCTCGCACTCTTCGCTGATCGATTTCAGAGCCGCCTTGACCTTCGGCTTCTCGGTCACGTAGTGCGATGCCGGCCATACGGGGATGGCCTCGTACTCACGAAGCATCTCACCGGTGACCTCATCGATCTCGGCAATCAGCTCGACCTCGTCGCCAAAGAACTCAAACCGCAACGGATGCTCGGCATAAGGCGGATACACGTCGACAACATCGCCGCGCACGCGGAACGTGCCGCGTGCCAGGTCATAGTCATTGCGATCATATTGAATGTCGATAAGTGCATGGATAAAGTCATCGCGCTCGAGCGGCACCTTCTTGTCGACGTTTGGAGCCAGACCCGCATAGTCCTCAGGAGAGCCAATGCCATAGATACACGAGACCGATGCGACAACGATCACATCGCGTCGAGAGAGCAGCGATGCGGTCGCCTGATGTCGCAGCATCTCAACCTCTTCGTTAATCGAGGAGTCTTTCTCGATATATGTATCGCTTTGCGGCACATACGCCTCGGGCTGATAGTAGTCGTAGTACGAGACGAAGTAGACCACAGCGTTGTTGGGAAAGAACTCTTTGAGCTCGCTCGCAAGCTGAGCGGCGAGCGTTTTATTCGGAGCCATGACCAGCGTCGGCTTTCCCAGGGCCTCAATAGTCTTTGCCATCGTGAAGGTCTTGCCCGAACCAGTCACGCCCAGCAAAACCTGATAGCGGTCTCCGTCCCTCACGCCCTGCACAAGCGACTCAATGGCCTTAGGCTGGGAACCGGCAGGCTCATAGGGAGACACGACCTTAAACGGCACGTCAGAGCCTTCAACGCCAAAGCGCTTAAGTTCACCACCAACGCGTTCTACTTCAAATTCCGCCATGGATACTCCTAACTCATACATCTGCAGTATACGCAGGCGGCAGGCATAGTCCTATACGAACCGATCGGGATAGATGGTCTTGTAGCGAGCCCAGGCATTATTGACACGAATCAGATACGCCTGCGTCTCGGGAAAGGTGATTGCATTATGAAGCGACGTACCCTGCTGCGCCCATCCGTCGACATTGCCCATACCGGCGTTATAGGCAGCAATGGCACTGTCAGTCGACCCGTTAAAATACGCTAGAAGATACGAAAGATACGCACAGCCAAACTCGATATTCGTAGCCGGATCGTTAAGGTTGTCGGCCGAATACTCGCCACCGTCGACAAGGCCCTTGGCGATCATATCCTGGGCAGTCTCGGGCATCAGCTGCATCAATCCCTGAGCACCCTGATTCGACTCGGCCTCGGAATCCCAATTCGATTCAGACTTAATGACAGCGCACACCAGATACGGATCCAGATTATGCGAAATACTGGATTGCTTTACATACGCCTCGTAGTCAATCGGATACAGCGGCTTAAAGAAAGCGGCAGGAGCATACGAGTAAACGAGTGAGATAAGGCCGAAGGCAAAAACGGCAGCCAGCGGTATAAGGCGATACCACGTAAGGAAACGTGTCTTAGGCATCGGCCTCCTCCTTTTCCACTACATCCCCGAACCCATGGCGCGAAAGCCATGCGTCCAGTTGTTCAAAGAGCGAGTTATCGTCTGCCGCATTGTCAATCACAGTTGTAGCGAGATTGCACAGCGCAGACTCTTCGGGCTGGCAAGCAGAACGGGCATCGAAATCAGATGGCTCCATGCCACGTTGAATAGCGCGCTCGCGACGAACTGACAAAGGGGCGCTGATGACCAAAATTTCATCAGCCAAGCCAAATGCATCCTCAAAACCAGTCGGAGCAGAAACCTCGACCACCGCAAAAGGATAACGGGGAGATGAAACCGTACAACAAACCGGATCGAGAATCCTAAGCGAAAGCTGTTCAATCAGAATGGGATGCACGATGTCATTGAGCCGTGCGACCGAATCAGGAGAAGCGAAAGCTCGAGAAGCGAGGATGCCGCGGCGAATGCCGCCTTCCTCATCCAAAATGTCCCAACCGAATTCATCCGCGAGTGTATTGACGATATCAGAGCCCGGCACATACAGCGATTTTGCAAGCTCATCCAGATCGATAAGCATAGCGCCACGAGATTCGAAATAGCGGCAGGCAGTCGACTTACCCGAAGCAATATTGCCCAAGACAAATACGGTAAACATCAAGCCCTCCCTAACGCCAATGCGAGTAATTATCGCTCAAATACACTAGATGGACTCAAAATACAGCCAAACAGTAAGAGCACATACGGGGGAGCTAGGTCCCAAAGTACAACGTGTATACAACGCAAAAAAGGGGGAGGCCGCGAGGCCTCCCCCTTCTCAGTTCAAGCGTACGGCTCGGTGCCGTCCACCGGTCAGCGGCGCCCTGGCCTCCCACGGGCTGACCCCGCAGTACTCTCGGCGCGATGGGGCTTAGCTTCCGGGTTCGGAACGGGACCGGGCGTGCCCCCCATGCTCTGGCCGC